>NZ_JAKWFH010000037.1:0-78493 GCF_029522185.1 Burkholderia sp. IO2
GGCGCTCGCGCGGCGGCTCGCGGCGCCCGGCGTCGCGCTGGCGCTGCATGCGCGCGGCGCGGACGATGCGGCACGCGCGCGGCTCGCAGCAGTCGCCCAGGCGTGCACGGCGGCCGGCGCGGAATGCGTGACGTTGACCGGCGATCTCGCTGAGCCCGGCGTGGCTGCCACGCTCGTCGATGCCGTCGCCACCCGCTTCGGCGGGCTCGACCAGCTCGTCGCGAACGCCGGCTTCGCCGCGCGGCAATCCTTTTCCGAACTCTCGGCGGATGCGCTCGCGTCCGCGTTCGCGGCGATGCCCGGTGCGTTCTCCGCGCTCGCGGGCCGCGCGCGGCCGCTGCTCGAAGCATCGATCGCGCCGCGGATCGTCGCGGTCAGTTCGTTCGTCGCGCACCGCTACCGCGCCGATGCGCCGTTCGCGGCGACCGCCGCCGCGAAAGCCGCGCTCGAATCGCTGGTGCGTACCGCCGCCGCCGAATTCGCCGCGCGCGGCATCACCGTCAATGCGGTCGCGCCGGGCTTCACGCGCAAGGACCACGGCCCGAGCGCCGGCAACGCCGCGGCCTGGGCGCAGGCCGAACAGGCGACGCCGCTCGGCCGGATCGCCGAACCCGACGACGTCGCCGCGCTGATCGCGTTCCTGCTGTCGGACGCGGCGCGACAGATCACCGGCCAGGTCATCCACGTCGACGGCGGCCTGACGCTCTGATGCGTCGCCCCGTCTGCCTGCCGTTCCGCACGAACCTGCATCCGCCTTTTTGGCGTGCGCGAGCGCGCCCGTAAAATAACCGCGACGCGGCAGCGCGGGACGAGACAAGACGAGAGGGGGCGACAAGCATGCAGGCATTCCAGTGGTTCAACGAATTGTCGACGCGCGAGCGCCGGACGCTGTACGCCGGATTCGGCGGCTATGCGGTCGACGCGTTCGACTTCATGATCTATTCGTTCCTGATTCCGACGCTGATCGCCACCTGGGGCATGACGAAGAGCGAGGCCGGGATGATCGCGACCAGTTCGCTGATCTCGTCGGCGATCGGCGGCTGGGTCGCCGGCATCCTCGCCGACCGCTACGGCCGCGTGCGCATGCTGCAGTGGACGATCGCGACGTTCGCGCTGTTCACGTGCCTGTCCGGCTTCACGCATTCGTTCTGGCAGTTGCTCGCGACGCGCACGCTGCAGGGTTTCGGCTTCGGCGGCGAATGGTCGGTCGTGACGATCATGATGGCCGAGACGATCCGCTCGCCCGAGCATCGCGCGAAGGCCGTCGGCACCGTGCAGAGCAGCTGGTCGTTCGGCTGGGGCGCGGCCGCGATCCTTTACTGGGCGTTCTTCGCGCTGCTGCCCGAGCAGATCGCGTGGCGCGCGTGCTTCTGGATCGGCATCGTGCCCGCCCTGTGGATCCTGTACATCCGCCGCAACGTCAGCGATCCCGACATCTATACGGCCACCCGCCGCGCGCGCGACGAAGGCCGCGTGTCGGGCCACTTCCTCGAGATCTTCTCGCCGCCGCACCTGCGCGCGACGCTGTTCGGCAGCGCGCTGTGCAC
Source organism: Burkholderia sp. IO2 (assembly GCF_029522185.1). NCBI lineage: Bacteria > Pseudomonadati > Pseudomonadota > Betaproteobacteria > Burkholderiales > Burkholderiaceae > Burkholderia > Burkholderia sp. IO2. The sequence continues at coordinate 1,548 of NZ_JAKWFH010000037.1, forward strand.
CGGCATGCTCGGCGGCTACTACGCGATCACGACGTGGCTGCCCACCTATCTGAAAACCGTGCGCCATCTGTCGGTGTTCAACACGAGCGGCTATCTGGTCGTGCTGATCGTCGGTTCGTTCGTCGGCTACGTGGTCGGCGCGATGCTCTCTGACCGGCTCGGCCGCCGTGCGTCGTTCATCCTGTTCGCGGTCGGCTCGTTCTCGCTCGGCATGGCGTACACGATGCTGCCGATCACCGATACCGCGATGCTGCTGCTCGGCTTTCCGCTCGGCATCGTCGTGCAGGGCATCTTCGCGGGCGTCGGCGCGTATCTGTCGGAGCTGTATCCGGGCGCGATCCGCGGCTCGGGCCAGGGCTTCTGCTACAACCTCGGCCGCGGGCTCGGCTCGTTCTTCCCGATCCTCGTCGGCGCGCTGTCGCAATCGATGTCGCTCGTGAAGGCGATCGGCCTCGTCGCGGGCGGCGGCTACCTGCTCGTGATCGTCGCGGCGCTCGTGCTGCCGGAAACGCGCGGCAAGTCGCTCGCCGACGATCCGGCCATCGCGTCGTGAGCCACCGCCCCGTTCCGGACACCGCATGCACGTGATCGTTCTCGGCGCCGGCGTGATCGGCGTCACCACCGCCTGGCACCTGCGCGAAGCAGGCTGCGACGTCACCGTGATCGAACGCGAGGCCGACGTCGCGCAAGCGACGAGCCTCGGCAACGCGGGCGTGATCGCGCCCGGCTACGTGACGCCGTGGGCCGCGCCCGGGATGCCCGGCAAGATCCTCAAGTACCTGTTCAAGCCTGCGTCGCCGCTGATCTTCCGGCCGACGCTCGACGCCGCGCAGTGGCGCTGGATCGCGCGCTGGCTGCGCGAATGCGAATTCGAGCGGTTCCGCGTGAACAAGCAGCGGATGCAGCGCATCGCGTATTACAGCCGCGCGTGCCTGCATGCGTTTCGCGACCGTTATCCGTTCGACTACGGCGCGAGCCGCGGCTACCTGCAACTGCTGCGCAGCGCGTTCGACGTCGAGATGGTGCAGCCCGCGCTGAAGGTGCTGCGCGATGCCGGCATCGCGTTTCGCGAACTCGACGCGGCCGGCTGCACCGCGATCGAGCCAGGCCTGCGCTGGGCGCGGCAGGCGCCCGTCGGCGGCATCTACCTGCCCGACGACGAAGCGGGCGACTGCGCACGCTTCACGCGAGAACTGCGGGCGCGGTGCGAAGCGAACGGCGTGACGTTCCGGTTTCGCACCGCGATTCGAGCGCTCGATGTCGCGGGCGGTGAGGTGCGCGGCGTGCGGATCGACTCGCTCGACGCGGGCGCCGCCGCCCGACGCGATGCGCTGCTCGCCGCCGATGCGATCGTCGTCGCACTCGGCGTCGACAGCGCGGGCCTGCTGCGACCGCTCGGCATCGACGTGCCGCTGTATCCGGTGAAGGGCTACTCGGCCACGCTCGCGGTCGTCGACGATGAAAAGGCCCCATGCGCCGCGCTGATGGACGAATCGCTGAAGACGGCGATCACGCGCTTCGGCCCGACGCTGCGCGTCGCCGGCACCGCGGAGCTCGGCAACCGCCACGCGGCGCTGCGGCAGCAGGCGCTCGACACGCTGATGAAGGTGCTCGACGACTGGTTCCCGCATGCGGCCGATCGCGCGTCGGCGCGTTTCTGGGTCGGCCGCCGGCCGATGACGCCCGACGGACCGCCACTGCTCGGCGCGAGCGGCATCGACGGCCTCTGGCTCAACGTCGGCCACGGCTCGACGGGCTGGGCCATGTCGATGGGTTCGGGAAAGGTGGTCGCGGATCTCGTCACCGGGCGCGCGCCGGAGATCGATCTGGCGGGCCTGACGCTCGCGCGCTACGACCGCTAGGGCCGCGCCAGGGACAGGCTTGCGGACGCGCCCTACGCGCCGACGCTGTCGTCCGCACGCGCGATCGGCACCGACACGATCGGCCGGTGCGACACGCCTTCATGCGACAGCCGGCTTTCGAACAGCGTCAGCGCTTCGACACGCACGTCGACGGGCCGCCCCGGCGCGCCGCCGTGCGCGGGCTGGCCGACCGCATCGTGCGGCAACCGCGCGAGCGTCACGTGCGGCCGGAACGGCCGGCGGTCGGCCGGCACGCCGAGTTCGCGCAGCAGCGCGGCCAGTCCCGCATTCAACGCGACGCACGCAGCATCGACCGCGAGTTCCGCGACGATCAGCCTCGCGCGCGGCAGGCTCGGCCACCACGCGATCCGCTCGACCGGCATCGGCGGCAACGCATGCGCGGCCGCGAGCGCCGGCAGGTGCGCGGCCAGCGCGTCGCACCGTTCCCGCTCGATTGCGCCGATGAACGCGAGCGTCATGTGCAGTTGCGCGGGCGGCGGGCGCCGCGCGCCACGGGTGACCGGCAACGCGTGCAGCGCGTCGCGCGATGCCGCATCGGGCATCAGCGCGACGAACGCACGGAGCCGGTCGCCGTTCATGACTCGCGCACCGTCACGCGCACTTCGGCCACCGCGTCGGCCGACGGCGGACGCTGCGGCAGCGGGCCGTGCTCGCCCCACACGTCGGCCGGCAGCACGCGCGCGAGTTCGGGGATCGTGTTGCGCGTGAACACCGGATCGGCGACGCCGGCCGCGCGCTGGCGGCGATAGTCGGCCCATGCGGCGTGCGCGTACCTGCCGAGCGCGAGGATCGCGATCAGGTTGATGATCGCCATCAAGCCCATGCTCGTATCGGCCATCGCCCACACGAGCGGCAGTTGCCCGACGCTGCCGAACATCACCATGCCGAGCACGGCGATGCGGAACAGCGGCAGCACGCCGCGCCGCTTCGTGATGAATTCGACGTTGCCTTCCGCATACGCGTAGTTGCCGATCACCGACGAGAACGCGAGGAAGAAGATCGCGACGGCCATGTAGATGCCGCCCCAGTCGCCGACGTGGCTCGAGATCGCGCGCTGCGTGAGCGCCGCGCCCTCCATCCCGGTGCCGAGTTCGTACTGGCCCGACAGCAGGATCACGAATGCGGTCGCGCTGCAGATCACGATCGTGTCGACGAACACGCCGAGCATCTGGATCAACCCCTGCGTGACGGGGTGGCGCGTGCTCGCGGTCGCGGCCGCGTTCGGCGCGCTGCCCATCCCCGCCTCGTTCGAGAACAGCCCGCGCTTCACGCCGATCGCGATCGCCTGGCTGACCGCGTAGCCGGTCAGGCCGCCGGCCGCCTGCTCGAGGCCGAACGCGCTCTTCACGATCAACGCGATCACGCCGGGCACCAGCGTGATGTGCGTCGCGACCGCGTAGACCGCGAGCGCGAGGTAGCCGATCGCCATCAGCGGCACGATCACCTGCGCGACCGTCGCGATGCGGCGGATGCCGCCGAAGATGATCGGCGCGGACAGCAGCACGAGACCGAGGCCGACCGTCTCGCGACGCCAGCCGAACGACGTATGGAATGCATCGGCAATCGCATTGGCCTGTACCGCGTTGAACACGAAGCCGAACGCGAGGATCAGCGACAGCGAGAACAGCACACCGAAGCCGCGCGAGCGCAGGCCCGTCTGGATGTAGTACGCGGGGCCGCCGCGATAGCTGCCGTCCGGGTGCGATACCTTGAAGATCTGCGCGAGCGTCGCCTCGACGAACGCGGACGACATCCCGACCAGCGCGGTCATCCACATCCAGAAGATCGCGCCCGGCCCGCCGACCGTCAGCGCGACCGCGACGCCGGCGATATTGCCGGTGCCGACGCGGCTCGCGAGCCCGGTCGCGAACGCCTGGAACGACGAGATGCTGCCCGGTTCGCCCTTGCTGCCGACCAGCTTCATGCTGAGGAACAGCGCCTTCAGCTGGATCATCCGGAACCGCAACGTGAACCACGCACCGGCGCCGAGCAGCAGCGCGATCAGCACGTAGTTCCACAACACGCCATTGACGGCGTCGATCAGCCCATGCACGAATGCTTCCATCCAGAGTCCTTGTAAATAGGGTCAGTCATGTGCGGCGACCGCGAACGCGGCCCGAGGGGCGACATGATATGACAGTTTTCAAGGATTATTACAAAACGAAAGGAATTGAGATGACGAAAAATCGAGGCCGAATGTCATCAGGTTAGACGACGCTTCGCGAAAATGCGGGGCGACGATGCGGGCCCGGCCGACCGGTTCACGCTCGCCCGGCAGCCCGCCGGTGAGCGTCAGGGCGCTTCGAATGCTTGCGCCCGACCATCCGTGGCCGACGCCGCGGCAACGACATCAACCGCGCGCAGCCATAAAAAAACCGGGCGCCCTCTCGGACGCCCGGCTTTGGTCGAAACCCGCTCGCGCGATTCAGCTCAGCGCGGCAGTTCCGAATGGCCCATCAGGTACGCATCGACCGAGCGCGCGCACTGGCGGCCTTCGCGGATCGCCCACACCACGAGCGACTGGCCGCGACGCATGTCGCCTGCCGCGAACACCTTGTCGACCGACGTGTAGTACGAACGGTCGCCTTCGGTCGTCGCGCGTGCATTGCCGCGCGCATCCTTCGCGACGCCGAACGCGTCGAGCACCGGCGCGGCCGGCTGCGTGAAGCCCATCGCGAGCAGCACGAGATCGGCCTTCATCTCGAACTCGGAACCCGGCACTTCCTGCATCTTGCCGTCCTTCCACTCGACACGCACCGCGATCAGCTTCTCGACCTTGCCGTTCTTGCCTTCGAGACGCTTCGTCGCGACCGCCCAGTCACGCTCGCAGCCCTCCTCGTGCGACGACGACGTACGCAGCTTGATCGGCCAGTACGGCCACACGAGCGGCTTGTTTTCCTCTTCCGGCGGCTGCGGCAGCAGCTCGAACTGCGTGACCTGCTTCGCGCCGTGACGGTTCGACGTGCCGACGCAGTCCGAACCCGTATCGCCGCCGCCGATCACGATCACGTGCTTGCCCTTCGCGAGCAACTGGTCGGCGAGCTTGTCGCCCGCGTTCACGCGGTTCTGCTGCGGCAGGAAATCCATCGCGAAATGGACGCCCGCGAGCTCGCGGCCCGGCACCGGCAAGTCGCGCGGCGTTTCCGAACCGCCGGCGATCACGACCGCGTCGAATTCTTCCTTCAGCGTGTCCGGCGAGATGGTTTCCTTCGCGAGGCTGCCGATCGATTCGGGCAGCGGCTCCTTGCCGATGAACACGCTGGTACGGAACGTCACGCCTTCCGCTTCCATCTGGCGCATGCGGCGATCGATCAGCCACTTCTCGAGCTTGAAGTCGGGAATCCCGTAACGCAGCAGGCCGCCGATGCGGTCGTTCTTCTCGAACACCGTCACGTCGTGGCCCGCACGCGCGAGCTGCTGCGCGGCGGCGAGGCCCGCGGGGCCCGAACCGACGACCGCGACCTTCTTGCCCGTCTTGTGTTCGGCCGGCAGCGGCTTCACCCAGCCTTCCGCCCAGGCCTTGTCGATGATCGCGTGCTCGATCGACTTGATGCCGACCGGATCGTTGTTGATCCCGAGCGTGCAGGCCGCTTCGCACGGCGCCGGGCAGATGCGGCCCGTGAATTCCGGGAAGTTGTTGGTCGAGTGCAGGACTTCGATCGCCTGCTGCCAGTCCTGGCGGTAAACGAGATCGTTGAAGTCCGGGATGATGTTGTTGACCGGGCAGCCGTTGTTGCAGAACGGGATGCCGCAATCCATGCAGCGCGCGCCCTGGACCTTCGCGTCCGCGTCGGTCAGCGCCGCGACGAATTCCTTGTAGTGCTTCACGCGCGTGAGCGGTGCTTCGTACGCCTCGTGGCGGCGTTCGAACTCCAGAAAACCGGTTGCCTTGCCCATAAGGTGCTCTTCTGTTCGGTGTATCGGGTGGGGGAGCCGCGCGCGGCCATCAGGCGCGCGCGGCATTCGCTATGTCGTTCGTCGCTCAGGCGGCCAGCACTTCCTTCGCCGCCTTCTTCGCACCGATCTCGCCCAGCGCGCGCTTGTATTCGTGCGGGAACACCTTCACGAACTGGCGGCGCGCCGCGTCCCAGTTTTCCAGCAGCGACTTCGCGCGCGGCGAACCCGTGAACTGGAAATGACGCTCGACGAGCCCCTTGAGCAGCGCTTCGTCCGTCGTGCCGGCGTGCCAGAGCGCGCGGTCGACCGTGCGCTCCTGCTCGGCCTGCTGCAGCACCGGCTCGAGCGCGACCATCGACTTGTTGCACTTGGCCGCGAACGTGCCTTCCGGATCGTAGATGTACGCGAGGCCGCCCGACATGCCGGCCGCGAAGTTGCGCCCCGTCTCGCCGAGCACGACGACCGTGCCGCCCGTCATGTATTCGCAGCCGTGATCGCCCGTGCCTTCGACGACCGCCGTCGCGCCCGAGTTGCGCACGCAGAAGCGCTCGCCCGCGACGCCGCGGAAGAACGCTTCGCCTTCGATCGCGCCGTACATCACCGTGTTGCCGCAGATGATGTTTTCCTCGGACTTGCCGCGGAAGTCGTTGGTCGGACGGATGATGATCCGGCCGCCCGACAGGCCCTTGCCGACGTAGTCGTTGCCGTCGCCGACGAGGTCGAGCGTCACGCCCTTCGCGAGGAACGCGCCGAAGCTCTGGCCGGCCGTGCCCTTCAGCTGGATGTGCACCGCGTCGTCGGCCAGGCCGTCGTGGCCGTGCTTCTTCGCGATCACGCCCGACAGCATCGCGCCGACCGTGCGGTTCACGTTGCGCACCGGCTGGATGAACGACACATGCTCGCCGTTCTCGATCGCGGCCTTCGCCTTCTCGATCAGCACGTGGTCGAGCGCGCGCTCGAGGCCGTGATCCTGCACGTCGACGTGACGCGGCGCGACGTCCTCGCACTCTTCCGGCTGGTAGAACACACGCGAGAAGTCGAGGCCCTTCGCCTTCCAGTGCTCGATGCCCTTGCGCGTATCGAGCAGATCGGCGCGGCCGATCAGGTCGTCGAACTTCGCGACGCCGAGCTGCGCCATGATCTCGCGCACTTCCTCGGCGACGAAGAAGAAGTAGTTCACAACGTGCTCGGGCTGGCCCTTGAACTTCGCACGCAGCACCGGATCCTGCGTCGCGACGCCGACCGGGCACGTGTTCAGGTGGCACTTGCGCATCATGATGCAGCCCTCGACGACGAGCGGCGCCGTCGCGAAGCCGAATTCGTCCGCGCCGAGCAGCGCGCCGATCACGACGTCGCGGCCCGTCTTCATCTGGCCGTCGGCCTGCACGCGGATACGGCCGCGCAGGCGGTTCAGCACCAGCGTCTGCTGCGTTTCGGCGAGGCCGAGTTCCCACGGCGTGCCGGCGTGCTTGACCGACGACAGCGGCGATGCGCCCGTGCCGCCGTCGTGGCCGGCGATCACGACGTGATCGGCCTTCGCCTTCGCGACACCGGCCGCGACCGTGCCCACGCCCACTTCCGACACGAGCTTCACGGAGATGCTCGCGCTCGGGTTCACGTTCTTCAGGTCGTGGATCAGCTGCGCCAGATCCTCGATCGAGTAGATGTCGTGGTGCGGCGGCGGCGAGATCAGGCCGACGCCCGGCACCGAGTAACGCAGCTTGCCGATGTATTCCGACACCTTGTGGCCCGGCAGCTGGCCGCCTTCGCCCGGCTTCGCGCCCTGCGCCATCTTGATCTGGATCTGGTCGGCCGATGCCAGGTACTCGGCGGTGACGCCGAAGCGCCCCGACGCGACCTGCTTGATCTTCGAGCGCAGCGAATCGCCGTCCTTCAGCGCGATGTCGCTGACGATCTCGTCGCCGATCACCGACTTCAGCGTCTCGCCCGACTTGATCGGAATGCCGCGCAGTTCGTTGCGATAGCGCTTCTCGTCCTCGCCGCCTTCGCCGGTGTTCGACTTGCCGCCGATCCGGTTCATCGCGATCGCGAGCGTCGCGTGCGCCTCGGTGCTGATCGACCCGAGCGACATCGCGCCGGTCGCGAAGCGCTTGACGATCTCCTTCGCCGGCTCGACGTCGTCGATCGGAATCGCCTTGGTCGGCTCGACCTTGAACTCGAACAGGCCGCGGAACGTCATGTGACGCTTGGTCTGGTCGTTGATCAGGTGCGCGTATTCCTTGTACGTCTGGTACGAGTTGCTGCGCGTCGCGTGCTGCAGCTTCGCGATCGAATCCGGCGTCCACATGTGGTCTTCGCCGCGCACGCGGTACGCGTACTCGCCGCCCGCGTCGAGCATGTCGCGCAGGACCGGGTTGTCGCCGAACGCGTCGCGGTGCAGGCGGATCGCTTCTTCCGCGACCTCGAACAGGCCGATGCCGCCGACCTTCGATGCGGTGCCCTTGAAGTACTTCTCGACGAGGTCGCTCGACAGGCCGAGCGCTTCGAAGATCTGCGCGCCCGTGTACGACATGTACGTCGAGATGCCCATCTTCGACATCACCTTCTGCAGGCCCTTGCCGACCGCCTTCGTGAAGTTGTAGACGGCCTTCTCCGGCGACAGGTCGCCCGGCAGCCCTTCGGCCATCTTCGCGAGCGTTTCCATCGCGAGGTACGGGTGCACGGCTTCCGCGCCGTAGCCCGCGAGCAGCGCGAAGTGGTGCGTCTCACGCGCGGAACCCGTCTCGACGACGAGGCCCGTGCTCGTGCGCAGCCCTTGCTGCACGAGGTGCGTGTGGATCGCCGACGTGGCGAGCAGCGCCGGAATCGCGACGTGCTCGGCGTCCGTCTTGCGGTCCGACACGATCAGGATGTTGTAGCCCGACTTCACCGCGTCGACGGCTTCCGCGCACAGCGACGCGAGGCGCGCCTCGATGCCTTCCTTGCCCCACGCGACCGGATAGCAGATGTTCAGTTCGTACGCGCTGAACTTGCCGCCCGTGTACTGGTCGATCGCGCGGATCTTCGCGATGTCCTTGAAGTCGAGCACCGGCTGCGACACTTCGAGACGCATCGGCGGGTTGATGTTGTTGGTGTCGAGCAGGTTCGGCTTCGGGCCGATGAACGACACGAGCGACATGACCATGTTCTCGCGGATCGGGTCGATCGGCGGGTTCGTGACCTGCGCGAACAGCTGCTTGAAGTAGTGATAGAGCGTCTTGTTCTTGTTCGACATCACCGCGAGCGGCGAATCGTTGCCCATCGAACCGACGGCTTCCTCACCCTGCGCCGCCATCGGCGCCATCAGGAACTTCAGGTCTTCCTGCGTATAGCCGAACGCCTGCTGGCGGTCGAGCAGCGCGGCGCCCTGCGTGCGGCCGGCCGCGACTTCCTCGGCCTTCGGCTCGATCTCGTCGAGCTTGATGCGCACCGCGTCGATCCAGCTCTTGTACGGCTTCGCGTTCGCGAGGTTGTCCTTCAGTTCCTTGTCGTCGATGATGCGGCCGTGTTCCATGTCGATCAGGAACATCTTGCCCGGCTGCAGGCGCCACTTCTTGACGATCTTCGATTCGGGGATCGGCAGCGTGCCGGCTTCCGACGCCATGATGACGAGGTCGTCGTCGGTGACGATGTAGCGCGCCGGGCGCAGGCCGTTACGGTCGAGCGTCGCGCCGATCTGGCGGCCGTCGGTGAACGCGATCGCGGCCGGGCCGTCCCACGGCTCCATCATCGCGGCGTGGTATTCGTAGAACGCGCGGCGGTTCTCGTCCATCAGCGTGTGCTGTTCCCACGCTTCCGGGATCATCATCATCACCGCGTGCACGAGCGGGTAGCCTGCCATCACCAGCAGTTCGAGACAGTTGTCGAACGATGCGGTATCCGACTGGCCCGGGTAGATCAGCGGCCACAGCTTCGGCAGATCGTCGGCGAGCACGTGCGACGCGATCGCGCCGGTACGCGCGTTCAGCCAGTTCACGTTGCCCTTCACGGTGTTGATCTCGCCGTTGTGCGCGATCATCCGGTACGGGTGAGCCAGTTCCCACGCCGGGAACGTGTTGGTCGAGAAGCGCTGGTGCACGAGCGCGAGCGCCGACACGACACGCTCGTCCTGCAGGTCGCGGTAGTACACGCCGACCTGGCCGGCCAGCAGCAGCCCCTTGTAGACGACGGTGCGCGCCGACATCGATGGCACGAAGTATTCCTTGCCGTGCTTGAGCTTCAGCGCCTGGATGCGGTGGCTCGCGGTCTTGCGGATCACGTACAGCTTCCGCTCGAGCGCGTCCGTCACCATGATGTCCTTGCCGCGACCGATGAAGATCTGGCGGATCAGCGGCTCGCTCGCCTTGACCGTCGGCGAGATCGGCATCGCATGGTCGACCGGCACGTCGCGCCAGCCGAGCACGACCTGGCCTTCGGCCTTCACCGTACGCTCGAGCTCCTGCTCGCACGCGAGACGCGACGCGTTCTCCTTCGGCAGGAAGATCATCCCGACCCCATATTCGCCGGCCGGCGGCAGGTTCACGCCCTGCTTCGCCATTTCCTCGCGATAGAACGCGTCCGGAATCTGGATCAGGATGCCCGCGCCGTCGCCCATCAGCGGATCGGCGCCGACCGCGCCGCGGTGATCGAGGTTCTCCAGGATCTTCAGACCCTGCTGGATGATCTCGTGGCTCTTCTTGCCCTTGATGTGAGCGACGAAGCCGACGCCGCAGGCGTCGTGTTCGTTTTGCGGGTCGTACAGACCTTGTGCGGCGGGCACCGCGGCGAGCGGCTGCTGGTGGTCGTTCATGGGGACACCGTCGTAAAGGGGGCCTGGAGGCCGTTGAACCGTTTTCTTGTTGCCGTCGAGCCCGCTCCCGACAGGAGACGGCACGGCCGACAGTGGTTGGGCAGGCTTCGCCCGGGCCACCGGAATTCGGAATATACGCGACGAATCAAGGGAATAGCAACAAAAACCGCTTGATCGAACCCCAATTAAACGAATGCCTCGATCTGGTGCTGTTTTATTGGGGCCGTATCGTTTTGGTGCAAAAAGAAGCGGCGCCCGCCGCGCCGCTTCTGGCCCGCCTTTCCGGCGTTACTGCTGGATCGGCGGCGTGTTTTCACGCACCTTTCTGGGGCGCCCGCGCGGCAACGGCGAGACGCGCCGGTTCGCGGTGCGCGCCGCCCACTCGCGGTAATTCTCGCCGCCGAGCACCCACCCCTTCAGCGTGGCCTGCTGCAGCTGATCGGCCTGCCGCTCGTCGAGCGGCTGTTCGCACAGCTCCTTGTACGCCCGCTGGCGGTCGAACGGCGTGTTGCCGAGCGCCCAGTAGAGCGGATGGTCGGTGATCAGGCTGTCGACGGTGAGCCCGACGTGATGCCGGTAGCTCGACCAGCGATAGGCCTCGGGCGTCGCGACGAGCTGCGAGCGCACCGGGCTCATCTCGACCACGCGGCTCGCGAGCAGGAAATAGCGCTCGCCTTCGATCACGGTCGCGCGATAGCGGCCTTCCCACAACGTGCCGCGCCGCGAATAGCGCCGGTTGAAATGCGCGACGTAGCGACGGCCGACGGCCTGCATCGCCTTCGGCAGGCTCGCCTCGTCGCTCGGTGTCACGAGGAGTTGCACCTGGCGCGGCAGCAGCACGTAGGCGTGTACCGCCAGGTGATGATCGCGTGCGGCGGCCTTCAGGCAATCGATGAAGAGTTCGTAGTCCTGGTCGTCGACGAACGCGGGTTGCTGATCCAGGCCGCGCAGTATCACGTGCTGCGGCTGGTCGGGAACGTAGAGTCGTGCTAACCGTGCCATGCTGAATGTCCGTTTGAACGCGTTAGGAAATACCCGGAGGTCCGAAAATGCGCACCTGCGTAGAATGCCTGCCCCAGCGGCGCGCGTAAGCGTACGGTCGTGCGAATCCTAGGGAGAAAACTCTAACTTACGAGCTTGTTTGGTTTTAAACGCAGTCGTCATAATGAGCACGCCTTTGATCGGAGGAGACACAATGAAACGAAAACTGGCCATTACGGGGGCCGCAGCGCTCGCATTCACGTTCGCGGGCGGTACGGCACATGCACAATCCGCAGGTGATTTCTACGTCAGCACCGGCTGGCTGCACCTTGCGCCGCAGGACAGCAGCGACCCGCTGTTCGTCTACGGCGTAGGCGGCACGCCCGTCAATCAGTCGATTCCCAACACCGGCGCCGGCATCAGCGATGCCGACACGCTCGCGCTGGCGACCGGTTACTTCGTGACCGACCATATCGCCACCGAGTTCATCGCCGGCATCCCGCCGAAGTTCGACATCACCGGCAAGGGCCAGTTCTCGAAGTTCGGTACGCTTGGCCGCGCGTACCAGTGGAGCCCTGCGCTCCTCCTCAAGTACTACTTCAACGACGCCAACGCGAAGTTCCGTCCGTATGTCGGCGTCGGCGCGACGTATATCTGGTTCACCGGCGCGAAGATCACGAACAGCACGTTCGAGAACGGCGTGCTCGGCGGCCCGACCAGCGCCACGACCAGCAACCAGTGGGCGCCCGTGTTCAACGCCGGCTTCACGTACAACTTCACGAAGCACTGGTTCGCCGGCTTCTCGATGTCGTACATCCCGGTCAGCGTGACCGCGACCTTCACGACGGCGCGCCGGACCCCGGTCGGTACGCTGACGGAAACGTCGAAGGCCCACATCTCGCTGAACCCGATCGTGACGTACCTGAACGTCGGCTACCGCTTCTAAGCGTAGTCGAATATTTGGGGAATGGTTAATCCTGCTGCAATTTGTAGCGGATTTTTCCTGGCGTAACGTCTCCACGATGCAAAACGCCCCGACGGAAATCCCGTCGGGGCGTCGTTTTTTCGCGTCAGGCACGTTCGGCGCAAGGGTTTTACCGGACGCCGCCGCGGCCGTGGCCGTCAGACGACGTCGATATCGTCCAGCGCGTCGGGCGCGATCAGGTCGATGCGGTCCGTGCAGACCGCGTCGACGCCCCAACGCGCCAGTTCGCGCGCCCGTTCGAGGTCATTCACCGTGTAAACCAGGATGCGCAATCCGGCGGCCTTGATCGCACGCACCAGGGATTCGTCGAGCCGAGTGTGGTCTGCATGCAACGATACGCAGTCGAGCGCATCGATGACCTGCGCATGCCAGTCGTCCGGCACGACTTCGTAGAGCATCCCGCGCGGCAGTGCCGGCGCCGTCGCGCGCGCCTGCCGCAGCGCGTCGAACGAGAACGACGACAGCAGCGGCGCCACGGCGGCATCGCGCCAGTACGCGGCCGCATCGGCCGCCACGCGCTGCCCGGTTTCGCGCTCGCGCCCCGGGCACGGCTTGATCTCGACGTTCGCGGCCAGCCCGTGCGCGATGCAGCGCGCCGCCGCCGCCTCGAGCGTCGGCATCCGTTCGCCCGCGAAACGCGCGTCGCGCCACGCGCCCGCATCGAGCGCGGCCAGCGCCGCATAACGCATGCCCGCCGCCGCTCCGTGACCGTTCGAGGTCCGGTCGACCGTGTCGTCGTGCAGCAGGAAGGTCACGTCGTCGGCCGACAGCTTCGCGTCGAACTCGACCATCCGGTGACCGCGCCGCGCGCCCTCGTCGAGCGCGGCCAGCGTGTTCTCCGGTGCGAGCGTGCCGCCGCCGCGATGGGCGACGACGCGCGGATAGGGCCAGTCGGTACGGATCGTCATCGTCGGTCTCCCGCAGTCAAACGGTTTCAGCCGGCCCGCTTGCCGGTTTCGGGATCGAAGAAATGCAGCCGGTGCGCTGGCAGCGCCGCCGCCAGCGCCGTGCCGCGCGCCGGGCGGTCCGCGTGCGGCAGGCGCACCGCGACGTCGTGATTGCCCCAGCGGCCGTGCGCGAGATTGTCCGCGCCGAGCAGCTCGCACGAATCGACCGGCAGCGTCGCCTGCGCGACGCCCGGCTGCGGCGTCATGTGTTCGGGACGCACGCCGAGTACCCAGTCGCGCCCGGTGGCGATCTCGCTGCCGATGCCCGGCGCGCCAGCGACCGGCAGCGCGGGGCCGCCGCCCGCGACCGTGAAGGTCGCGCCGTCTTCCGACAGCCGGCCGTGCATCAGGTTCATCGCGGGCGAGCCGATGAAGCCCGCGACGAACACGGTCGCCGGCTTCTCGTACACGTCGACCGGCGCGCCGATCTGCTCCGCGTAGCCGCGGTTCATCACGATCACCCGCTGCGCGAGCGTCATCGCCTCGATCTGGTCGTGCGTCACGTACACACTCGTCGTCGCGAGCCGCGCGTGCAGCCGCTGGATCTCGAGCCGCATCTGCACGCGCAGCTTCGCGTCGAGGTTCGACAACGGCTCGTCGAACAGGAACACCGACGGTTCGCGCACGATCGCGCGCCCCATCGCGACGCGCTGCCGCTGGCCGCCCGACAGCTCGCGCGGCCGCCGCGCGAGCAGCGGCTCGAGCTCGAGGATCTTCGCGGCCGCCGCCACCCGCGCATCGATCGTCGCGCGCTCGATCCCGCGGATCTTCAGCCCGTAGCCCATGTTCTGCGCGACCGTCATGTGCGGATACAGCGCATAGTTCTGGAACACCATCGCGATGTCGCGGTCCTTCGGCTCCAGCGTGTTGACGACCCGGTCGCCGATCGCGATCTCGCCGTCCGTCACGGTCTCGAGACCCGCGATCATCCGCAGCAACGTCGACTTGCCGCAGCCCGACGGGCCGACCAGCACGATGAATTCGCCGTCGGCGATCTCCACGTCGATGCCATGCAGCACGTGCTGCTTGCCGTCGTAGGATTTCCTGACGCCCTTCAAGCTCAGCGCAGCCATACCTGGTCCTTCTCCCGGTTACGTCGGTCGTTCATTTCTCGGAATCGACGAGGCCGCGCACGAACCAGCGCTGCATCGCCAGCACGACGACGAGCGGCGGAATCATCGCCAGCAGCGTCGCCGCCATCACGTATTGCCATTCGGTCGCGGCGTCGCCGCTCGCGATCATCGTCTTGATGCCCACCACCGCCGTCGACAGCGACGCCTCCGTCGTGATCAGGATCGGCCACAGATACTGGTTCCAACCGTAGATGAACGTGATCACGAACAGCGCGGCAATGCTCGTCTTCGACAGCGGCAGCACCACGTCCCAGAAAAAGCGCAGCGGCCCCGCGCCGTCGATGCGCGCCGCGTCCATCAACTCGTCGGGCAGCGTCATGAAGAACTGGCGGAACAGGAACGTCGCGGTCGCCGATGCGATCAGCGGCATCGTGAGCCCCGCGTAGGTGTTCGTCAGGTGCAGCGTCGACACGACCTGCACGGTCGGGAAGATCCGCACTTCCACCGGCAGCATCAGCGTGACGAAGATCAGCCAGAACGCCGTGTTGCGAAACGGGAAGCGGAAGTAGACGATCGCATACGCGGACAGGATCGACACCGCGATCTTGCCGACCGCGATGCCGAGCGCCATCGCGAAGCTGTTCACGAGCAGGCGGCCGAACGGCGCCGTCGTGCCGCCGCTGCCGTGCCCCCAGATGTACGCGATGTTCTCGAACAGGTGCGTGCTCGGCACCAGCGACAGCGGCACCGTGAACACTTCCTGCGCGTTCATCGTCGCCGCGCAGAACGCGACGTAGACGGGGAACACGATCAGCACGACGCCCGCGATCAGCACCGCGTGGCAGAACAGGTCGAAGCCCTTGCGATTCTCGATCATGCGTATTGCACCCTGCGTTCGACGAAGCGGAACTGGATCACCGTAAGCCCCACGACGATGATCATCAGCACGACCGACTGCGCGCCCGAACTGCCGATGTCGAGCCCCTGGAAGCCCTCCGCGAAGATCTTGTAGATCAGCGTCTTGGTGCTCTGCGCCGGGCCGCCGCCGGTGGCCGCGTCGATCACCGGGAACGTGTCGAAGAACGCGTAGACGAGGTTCACGACCAGCAGGAAGAAGCTCGTCGGCGACAGCAGCGGCAGCACGATGTTGAAGAAGCGCCGCACCGGCCCCGCGCCGTCGATCGCCGCCGCCTCGATCAGCGAGCGCGGAATCGCCTGCAGCCCCGCGTAGAAGAACAGGAAGTTGTAGCTCACCTGCTTCCACACCGACGCCAGCACGACGAGGAACATCGCCTGCCCGCCGTTCAGCGCGTGGTTCCACACGATGCCGCCCTTCGCGAGCGCATACGTGATCAGGCCGATGCTCGGGTTGAACAGGAACGCCCACAGCACGGCGGCGATCGTCGGCGCGACCGCGTACGGCCAGATCAGCAGCGTGCGGTACGCGCGCGCGCCGCGGATCACGCGGTCGGCGCACGCGGCGAGCAGCAGCGACACGACGAGCCCGCTCACCGTGACGAGCGAACTGAACACGAGGGTCGTGCGGAACGAATCGAGATACAGCGGATCGGCGAACAGGTGCGTGAAGTTCGCGAAGCCGACGAATTCGCTCGACGTGCCGAACGCGTCCTGCATCTGCGTGGACTGCCACAGCGCGACGCCGGCCGGCCACAGGAAGAACACGGCGGTGATCGCGAGCTGCGGCGCGATCAGCAGGTACGGCACCGGGCTCGTACCGAAACGGGAACGGGATTGCATCGCGGATATCCGGTCAGGCGAAACGGAAAGGAAACCGCACCGCCGGACGGCACGCGCTGGCGCGCGACACCGCCGGCGGCACGCAGCGATGCGCGCTCAGCCGCCCGACTTCTCGAAGCGGCGCAGCAGTTCGTCGCCGCGCGACGCGGCCGAATCGAGCGCGTCCTTCGGCGCCTTCTTCTGCGCCCAGACCTGTTCGAACTCCTCGTCGACGACCGTGCGGATCTGCGGCATGTTGCCCAGGCGCAGCCCCTTCGTGTACGGCAGCGGCGGCTTGTTCAGCATCTGCTTGATCGCGGTTTCGGCGCTCGGGTTCTTCGCATAGAAGCCCTGCTGGCGCGTCAGGTCGTACGCGGCGGTCGTGACCGGCAGGTAGCCGGTGTCCTGATGCCACTTCGCGGCGACGGCGGGCGAAGCCAGGTACGCGAGGAATTTCGCGACGCCCTTGTAGGTCGCCGGATCCTTGCCGGCCAGCACCCACAGGCTCGCGCCGCCGATGATCGCGTTCTGCGGCGCGCCCTTCACGTTCGCGTCGTACGGCATCATCCCCGTGCCGTAGCTGAACTTCGCGAACTTCTGCACGTTCGCGAGCGCGCCGGACGACGTCGTCAGGATCCCGCAGTCGCCGCTGTAGAACTTCGCCGACGCTTCGTCCTTGCGGCCCGCGTACGTGAACGTGCCGTCCTTCGCCATCTGCTGGAGGAACGAGAGGTGCGCGATCTGCTGCGGCTTGTTGAACTCGAGCACGGCGTCGGTGCCGTCGAAGCCGTTGTTGCGGCTCGCGAACGGCAGCCCGTGCCACGCGCTGTAGTTTTCGAGCTGGATCCAGCCCTGCCAGCCGGTCGTGAAGCCGCACGCCATCCCCGCCTTGCGCAGCTTCTCGGCATCGGCCTTCACGTCGGCCCACGTCTTCGGCGGCTGGTTCGGATCGAGGCCCGCCTTCTTGAACGCATCCTTGTTGTAGTACAGCACCGGCGTCGAGCTGTTGAACGGCATCGACACGAGGTGGCCCGTCTTCGCATCGCTGTAGTAGCTCGCGATGGTCGGCACGAACGCCTTCTCGTCGAGCGTCACGCCCGCCTGCTTGAACACGTCGTAGACCGGCACGACCGCCTTCTTCGCCTGCATCATCGTCGCCGTGCCGACTTCGTAGACCTGGAGGATCGCCGGCGCGTTGCCGCTGCGATAGGCCGCGATGCCCGCCGCGAGTGCCTGGTCGTAAGTGCCCTTGAAGACCGGCACGATCTTGTAGTCGCTTTGCGACGCGTTGAACTGGTCGGCGATCGCGTTGACCCGCTCGCCGAGCGCAGCCTCCATCGCATGCCAGAACTGAATTTCCGTCGCGGCGAGCGCGACGTGCTGCGCCCCGAACATCAGCGCGCCGCCGAGCGCGATCGAACGAACCAGTGTCCCCGCAGGCTTCTTCTTCATCGACCTCTCCTATGAAAACGTTACCAACAGCGTGTGCAACATTCCCGTCGCCATTGAACCGGCGAAGTCTAGTGATCGTTTATGACAGTCAGTTGTCGCTGATGACGAACAGGCGCTGATATTCCTTCAGCGCGAAGCGGTCGGTCATGCCGGCGATGTAGTGCGCGACGAGACGCGGCTGCTGCGCCGCGTCGTCGGACTGGTACGGCGGCGGCAGCAGGCGCGGATCGTCGATGAACGCGTCGAACAGCCCCGTGACGACGCGTTGCGCCTTGCTCGCCATGCGCATCACTTTGTAATGGCGATACAGGTTCTTGAAGAGGAAGCGCTTGAGCGCGGCGGCCTGCGCGGCGACTGCCGGGCTGTGCGACACGAGCGGCGGCGCGGCGCGCACGTCGTCGAGCGATGCGGGCGCGACGCGGGCAAGATTGCGCGTCGTCTCGTCGATCAGGTCGACGATCAGCGTGTTGATGATGCGGCGCACCGTCTCGTGCACGAGACGGCGGCCTTCGAGGTGCGGGAATTCGGCGAGCGCCGCTTCGTAGTGACGCTGCCACAGCTCGACTTCCGCGAGCTGCTCGATCGTGATCAGGCCGGAGCGCAGGCCGTCGTCGACGTCGTGGTTGTTGTACGCGATTTCATCGGCGATGTTCGCGAGCTGCGCTTCGAGCGACGGCTGGCGGCCCTGCAGGAAGCGCTCGCCGAGCGCGCCGAGCTTGCGCGCATTCTCGCGCGAGCAGTGCTTCAGGATGCCTTCGCGCGTCTCGAAGCACAGGTTCAACCCGTTGAACGCGCCGTAGTGCTCCTCGAGCTCGTCGACCACGGCGAGGCTCTGCAGGTTGTGCTCGAAGCCGCCGTGCTCGCGCATGCACGCATTCAGCGCGTCCTGCCCGGCATGGCCGAACGGCGTATGGCCGAGGTCGTGCGCGAGCGAGATCGCTTCGACGAGATCCTCGTTCAGGCGCAGGTTGCGCGCGACCGAGCGCGCGATCTGCGCGACTTCGAGGCTGTGCGTGAGGCGGGTGCGGAACAGGTCGCCTTCGTGATTGACGAAGACCTGCGTCTTGTATTCGAGCCGGCGAAACGCGGTCGAGTGGACGATCCGATCGCGATCACGCTGGAATTCGGTGCGCGCCGCCGGCGGCGTTTCAGGATAGCGGCGGCCGCGCGACTGCGACGCGTGCGCGGCATACGGAGCAAGATGGGCTTCCAGCGCCGCCAGCGTCGG
Organism: Burkholderia sp. IO2; assembly: GCF_029522185.1. Lineage (NCBI taxonomy): Bacteria > Pseudomonadati > Pseudomonadota > Betaproteobacteria > Burkholderiales > Burkholderiaceae > Burkholderia > Burkholderia sp. IO2. Next base: position 20,520 of record NZ_JAKWFH010000037.1, read on the forward strand.
CGGCTCGGCCACCGGCGCAGCGGATGCGCGGCTGGCTTCGGGCAATGTGCTGCTGGATGTCTCGCTCACGTCTCCTCCATGTCAGGGGCGCCGGCGCATCCGGGCCGCCGTTAGCGGGTCGTCTGCGCCAGTGTAGCGAATACCGCTTCGTCCGGCGCCTGCGTGATCAGCGTATCGCCGAATCGCTTCAGCAGGATGAACTTGATCGCGCCGGCCTCGGCCTTCTTGTCGACGCGCATCAGGTCCATGTAGCGCGCATCGCCGAGCGCGGGCGCGCGGGTCGGCAGATGTGCGGCCGCGATCACCGCATCGAGGCGCTGCCGCGATGCTTCGTCGAGGAGGCCGAGCCGCACCGACAGGTCGCCCGCCATCACCATCCCGCAGCCGACCGCTTCGCCGTGCAGCCATTCGCCGTAGCCGAGCCCGGCCTCGATCGCATGGCCGAACGTGTGGCCGAAGTTCAGGATCGCGCGCAGGCCGCCTTCGCGTTCGTCGGCCGCGACGACGCTCGCCTTGATCTCGCACGAACGCTTCACTGCATGCGCGAGCGCGGCGGGCTCGCGACGGTTCAGCGCCTCGACGTTCGCCTCGATCCAGTCGAAGAACTCGGCATCGGCGATCGCGCCGGTCTTGATGACTTCGGCGACGCCGGCCGCCAGCTCGCGATCGGACAGCGTCGTCAGCGCGCCGATGTCCGCGATCACGGCCTGCGGCTGGTAGAACGCGCCGATCATGTTCTTGCCGAGCGGGTGGTTGATGCCCGTCTTGCCGCCGACGGACGAATCGACCTGCGACAGCAGCGTCGTCGGCACCTGGATGAACGGCACGCCGCGCATGTAGCACGCGGCGGCAAAACCGGTCATGTCGCCGACCACGCCGCCGCCGAGCGCGACGAGCGTCGTCTTGCGATCGGCGTGGTCCGTCAGCAGGCCGTCGAAGATCAGGTTCAGCGTTTCCCAGTTCTTGTACGCCTCGCCGTCCGGCAGCACGACCGTCGACACGCGCTTGCCGAGCGGCGCGAGTGCAGCGCGCAGCGCGTCGCCATAGAGCGGATCGACCGTCGTGTTCGTGACGATCGTGACGGACGAACCCTTGATGTGGGGCGCGAACAGCTCGGTGCGGCCGATCAGGCCGGCACCAATATGAATCGGATAGGCGCGGTCGCCCAGATCGACGTTGACAGTAATCATGCTTGTAGCGGCTTGGCGATGACGCCGGCCAGTTCGAGTTGCATCAGCACCATGTTGACGAGACCGTTGACCGACGGACGGCCGGTCTCGATGACGAAATCCGCGCATTCGCGGTACAGCGGGTCGCGCACTTCGTACAGCGCTTCGAGACGCCCCTTCGGATCGTCCGTCTGCAACAGCGGGCGATTCTTGTCCTTGCGCGTGCGCAGCCACAGATCGTGCGGATTGGCGCGCAGGTAGACGACGATGCCGTTGGTTTTCAGGCTGTCGCGATTTTCCGGGCGCAGCACCGCGCCGCCGCCCGTCGCGAGCACGATGTTCTCGCGCTGCGTGAGATCGGCGATCACCTGCGTTTCGCGGTCGCGAAACCCGGCCTCGCCCTCCAGCTCGAAGATCACCGGGATGCGCGCGCCCGTACGGGCCTCGATTTCGTGGTCGGAGTCGAAGAACGTCCTGTCGAGACGACGCGCGACCGCACGGCCCACGGTGGTCTTACCCGCTCCCATAAGGCCGACGAAAAATACGTTTGCATGTGGGTCCCGCGCTTGCAACGGCTTCCTCTGCTTCAATCTTGCTGGTGTGTGGCGCAGCTTACTGGCAAAGCGGCTGCCTTGTCGAGCCTGCGCCAGCGGCTTCCGGCCCCGTTTTCTCGGCATCCTCGTCGCCCGCGCCGGGTGCGCCGCACCGCGGATCGACGACGGTCGGCGTGATGAAGACGACCAGTTCGTTGCGCTGGTCGCGCTGCGCGCGGTGCCGGAAAAGCGCGCCCAGAACGGGTATTTTGCCCAAGAGCGGCACGCGCGTCACATCGTTCCGGTTCAGTTGTTCATAGATACCGCCGATCGCGACCGTCCCGCCATTCTCGACCTCGACGCGCGTCTGCACATGCTTCGTATGGATGGCGGGGCCGGCCGCGGTCGGCTCGCCGACGCTGTCCTTGGTCACGTCGAGATCGAGCACCACGCGCCCGTCCGGCGTGATCTGCGGCTCGACCTCCAGCTTGAGCGTCGCGCGGCGGAACTGCACGCCGCTCATGCCATTGCCGACCTTCGCCTGGTACGGCAGCTCGGAACCCTGTTCGACGATGGCCTTGACGCGATCGGCCGTCACCACCCGCGGGCGCGAAACGATCTGGCCCCGGCCCTGCGCCTCCAGCGCGCTAAGCTCGATGTCGAGTACGCGGCTGAGCGGCGCGGCGAACAGCGTGAAGCCGGCGGTGGCCGCGTCGAAACCGCCGAGCGGCCGCGCGGCAAGGTCGAGCGCGTTGCGCGCGTCCGCCGTGAACGACGTGCCCTCGGCTGACGGCGGCCGCCCCTGCGCACGCAGCACGACACGTGCGCCGAGGTTGCGCGAGAAACCCTGCTCGCCTTCGACGATGCGGGCCTCGATCCGGACCTGCCGCGACGGCCGGTCGATCGCGTCGATCAGGCCGGCGATCTGCACGATACGCGGTGCGAGATCGGTGACGAACAGCAGGTTGGTACGCGGATCGGCCGCCGCGGCGCCGCGCTTCGACAGCAGGCGCTGGCCGGTCGCGCCGGCCAGCAGCCGTTGTACGTCCTGCGCGCGCGGATAGTGCAGCATGAAGGTACGGCTCGCCAGCGGCTCGAGATCGGCGGCCCGCGCGTGCATGTCGAAGCGCTCGCGTTCGCGCGCAGCCAGCTCGGCTGCCGGCGTGACCCAGATCACGTTGCCGCGCCGGGACATCGCAAGCCCATGCATGTCGAGCAGCGTGTCGAACGCCTCGCGCCAGCGGACATTGTTCAGACGCAACGTGACCGTGCCGCGCACCTGCTCGCCGACGACGATATTGAGCCCGGTGAACCGCGCGATCGCGTCGAATGCCGCCGCGAGCCCGACGCCCTGCAGATTCAGCGAGATCCGCCGTGCGTCGTCCGCATCGCCCGGTTGGCGGGCCGCGGCGTCGCTCATCCGGGCCGGCGGCGCCAGCGGGATCGGCGGTCCCTCCAGCGCGGGGCCCGGTGCGGCGGTTTCCGTCTGCCGTGCCGCGCGCGCCGCCTGATCGAACGGTGGCGGGCCGGCGTCTTCCGTTGCCGCACTATCCACGCCGTCGGCCACACGCAGCGGCAGACCCGGCACCGACACATCCGTCGACCCGGCGGGCCAGACCGCCGGCAGCGGCGGCAACGACGCGCTTGCGCCGGCAGCCGTCACGCCGGCCCAGAGGGCAAGCACCCAACAACGGTGTTTCGTCATGGCCGACCTCCGTCGTCCAGGACGAGCCGCTGCGAACCGTCCGCCGTCGCAAGCGTCACGGCAGCGCGATCGATGCGCACCACGCGCGCGGCACCCAGTACGTCGCCAGGCGCGACGGCCGTGAACGCGCCGTCGCCGTCGTCGAACAACGCGAGGCCGGCCCGCGCGTCGCGAATCGTGCCGGCGAAGCGGGCTACGTGCCCCGCCGCTTCGGCCGCGCGGGCGTCGCCGAACGGATCGGCGTCGGGCGCAGCGACGCGAACCGGCGTGTTGCCGTCCGCGGTCGTGGTCGCCGGCAGCGCCGGAAACACGTCGACGGACATGTCGACCCGCGCCGCCGACGTGCCACGCTCGATACGCAGCGCCGACGGTACGGCCAGCACCGGGAACCGCGCCAGGCCGCCAACCATGTGCAGCAGCGCGCGAAAACCACCATCGGCGGCGATGTGCACGGTGCGCCGGCCGTCCGGTGCCGCGCCATCGGCGCGCTGCGGTTCGACCGATACGCCGCTCAGCCCGCTCGACGCGGCGAGATCGGCCAGTTCCAGCATCAGCGCGGCCCATTCCGGCGCATGCGGCGAACGATCGTCGCGCATCGACGCACGATGCCCGTCGCGTCGTTGTCCAGCGGAAGCGAGCACGCGTTGCGCGTCGGCCGCGCGCGCCTGCGCTGCGGCGAGCAACGCGCGACTATGGGCAAGCCCGCTCCAGTCGGCCGCATTCGCCAGATGAATGCCGCCGCCCAGCACGGCCGCGAATGCCAGCACGCAACCCGCGGCATGCGCGGCCGCCGGCGACACGCGCGGCATGCCGCCTGGCCCGACGCCGCCACCCAGCGCCGGCCGATGCACGAGCGCCGTCATGCGCCGCCTCCCGACATCGTCCGCGACGCCATCGGGTCGTGCCAGCGCAACTGCACCGAGAAGCGGAACGGCATCCCGGCCGTGGGAGCCGGCGCATCCGAGGCCGGCTTCAACGTCTCTATATCGATCCGCCAGTCGCGCTGCTCGCGCGCCATCGCGGCGAGCCATCGCGCAGCGGCCCGGTAACTCTCGGCTCGCGCTTCGAGCACCGCGCCGGTCGACGTCATGCGCAGCGCGTCGAGCCGGATACGATCGGCGCGCACCTGCTTCAAGGTCGCCAACAGCCCCGCCATGCGCCGGTAAGGCGCGGCCAGCGCAGCCGCCTGTGCGTCGCGTCGCGCGATGGCGGCGGCGGCATCGACCGCACGCGTCGCAGCCGCCACCTGGGGCTGCAACTGCCGCAGCCGCGTCTCCACGCTGGCGCGCTCGGCATCCACCCGCCACCGCGACAACACGGCGGCGCCCGTCCACAGCCCCGCACCGAGCACGCCGAGCAGCATCGCCACACCGCACTGCGCGACCCGGCGACGCCGCAACGCCTGCGCCAATCGCTCGCGGTACGGCAGCAGGTTGAAGTCGCCGAGTATCGCTTGCTCGGCCGCCGCCGCGCCTTCGCTTGCCGGCACGTGAGCGGCCGTCATTCCCACACCCCGCGCAACGCCAGCCCGAATGCGACGGCAAACGCCGGGCCGCCCGGCATGCCGGCGCGCGCGCACGGCTGTCCGTCCCAGCCCGTGCAATCGAACGGGACCACCGCCGTGCCGAGCACGTCGCCAATCTCGGCGACGGACGTGTCGAAGCGGGCGATACATCGCTCGTCCCCGGCGACGAATACGCAATGCACGGCCCCGAGCGCGCGCCGCCGCAACGCGTCGGGCAGTGCTTCCGGCAACGTGCCGGACAGCGTCAGCACCGGGATAGCCGACGAACCCTCGATTCGCCAGCCGCGCACGCCCGCGTCGCAGAACCACAGCGCGGCGTAGGCACCCTGCGCGTCGAGTTCGAACTGCGCGGCATAGCGCAGCGCGCGCAGCACGGCGGCCGACTCGCCGTCGATCACGGTCAGGTCGATACCGGCCTGCGCGGCCACGTCGATACGCCGCTCGAGCAACGCCAGCGGCGCCACCGCCACCGCGATCTCGCCGGATCGCACGCCGCCGTAGTGCCGCCAGTCGAACGCGAGACTGTCCGGCGCCAGCCCAGAGATGCGTTCGGCCGCCTGCCGCGCGGCGTCCGGAATGTCGCCGCGCCCGGCCAGATCGAGCGTCGCGGTGCGCATCTCGTCATCGTGCAGCGCCATCACGCCGCGCGCGTCGCACCGCACCTCGGCCGCCGACAGCCGCGACACGGCCGCCGCCAGCGATCGCGCGACCGCCGCCCAGCGTGCGTCTTCCGGCCCGCCCGCCAACCCGACCGGCTCCCGCTCGAGCCCCTCGACGCGCACGTCCGCGTCCCTGCCGCGCCGGCTCAGCACGGCCACCCTCACCTCGTGCGCACCGACGTCGATTCCCGTCGACCGGTGCCTGCCCTGTGCAAACCGCGCCACCCATCGTCCTGCCATCCCAGCCTCCCGAGATCGTCGCGGCCCACGCCGCGTTTCCGAGACCTGATTCTGCAAAGCGACGCGTGCGGCCGACAGTCGGCCAAACGGCCAGCATCCGCTCGCGGCGGCCATGCACGGACTATGCTGACGGCACGCCCACCCGCGGCTTTCCGACGGGCGGCCCCCGCGTCAGGACCGGTCTTACCGGGCAGCTATAATCGCGGGACTGTTTTCCGGTATGCCTATGCAATCCACGACTCCTACGTCCCCGCCTCCCGCCCCGGAGCCGAAGAAGCGGCCCTGGTGGCAAAAAGTCCTGCTCGGCTTCGCCGCGATGTGCGTGGCCCTCGTCGTGGCCGGCGGCCTCGTGCTCGGCTATGCGCTCGTCGTGGCCTGGCCGAACATGCCGTCGCTCGACGCGCTGACCGACTATCGGCCGAAGGTACCGCTGCGCATCTATACGTCCGATCACGTGCTGATCGGCGAATTCGGCGAGGAGCGCCGCGACGTCGTTCATTTCAAGGACGTGCCCGACTCGCTGAAGAAGGCGATCCTCGCGATCGAGGACGCGCGCTTCTACGATCACGGCGGCGTCGACCTCACCGGCATCATCCGCGCCGGCTTCGTCGCGCTGACGAACGGCCACGCGTCGCAGGGCGCGAGCACGATCACGATGCAGGTCGCGCGCAACTTCTTCCTGTCGAGCGAGAAGACCTACACGCGCAAGATCTACGAGATGCTGCTCGCGTACCGGATCGAGCGCGCGCTGACGAAGGATCAGATTCTCGAGGTCTACATGAATCAGATCTATCTCGGCCAGCGTGCGTACGGCTTCGCGAGCGCGGCGCGCGTCTATTTCGGCAAGGATCTGAAGGACATCACGCTCGCGGAAGCCGCGATGCTCGCGGGGCTGCCGAAGGCGCCGTCCGCGTATAACCCGGTCGTGAATCCGAAGCGCGCGAAGGTGCGCCAGGAATACATCCTGCAGCGGATGCTCGAGCTGAACTTCATCACGCGCGAACAGTACGACGAAGCCGCCGCGCAGCCGCTCGTCGTCAAGGGTCCGGGCCGCGATTTCAGCGTGCACGCCGAGTACGTCGCGGAAATGGTCAGACAGATGATGTATGCGCAGTATCGCGAGGAAACCTACACGCGCGGCTTCAACGTCGTCACGACGATCGACTCCGCGGACCAGCAGGTCGCGTACACCGCGCTGCGCAAGGGCATCATGGATTACGAGCGCCGCCACGGCTATCGCGGGCCGGAAGGCTTCATCGAACTGCCGGCCGGCGCCGACGATCGCGAACAGGCGATCGACGACGCGCTGCTCGAGCACCCCGACAACGGCGAGCTGATCGCCGCGGTCGTGACGGCCGCGAGCCCGCGCCAGATCACGGTGGCGTTCATCGACGGCAGCACGGCGACGATCGAGGGCGACAACCTGCGCTTCGCGTCGGGCGCGCTGTCGGCCAACGCGCAGCCGAACCGGCGCATCCGCCCCGGCGCGATCGTCCGGGTCGTGAAGAACGACGCCGGCAAATGGTCGATCACGCAGTTGCCGCAGGTCGAAGGCGCGTTCCTGTCGATCGTCCCGCAGGACGGGGCGATCCGCTCGCTCGTCGGCGGCTTCGACTACAACAAGAACAAGTTCAACCACGTCACGCAGGCGTGGCGGCAGCCCGGTTCGTCGTTCAAGCCGTTCATCTACTCGGCGTCGCTCGACAAGGGCCTCGGGCCCGCCACCGTGATCAACGACGGCCCGCTGTATTTCAGCGCCGCGGAAACCGGCGGCCAGCCGTGGGAGCCGAAGAACTACGGCGGCGGCTTCGAAGGCCCGATGTCGATGCGCACCGCGCTGCAGCGCTCGCGCAACCTCGTGTCGATCCGGATCCTGAATCACATCGGCACGAAATACGCACAGCAATACATCACGCGCTTCGGCTTCGACGCCGAGCGCCATCCGGCCTACCTGCCGATGGCACTCGGCGCCGGCCAGGTCACGCCGCTGCAGATGGCCGGCGCGTATTCGGTCTTCGCGAACGGCGGCTATCGCGTCAATCCGTACCTGATCGCCGAAGTCACCGATCCGAACGGCGCGGTCGTCGCGCGCGCGCAGCCGCTCGTCGCCGAGCAGAACGCGCCGCGCGCGATCGACGCGCGCAACGCCTACGTGATGAACAGCCTGCTGCAGAGCGTCGCGCAGCGCGGCACGGGCGCGCGGACCAACGTGCTGAAACGCACCGATCTCGCGGGCAAGACCGGCACGACGAACGACTCGCACGACGCGTGGTTCGCCGGCTACCAGCACACACTCGCCGCGATCGCATGGATCGGCTACGACAATCCGCGCAGCCTCGGCGATCGCGAAACCGGCGGCGGCCTGTCGCTGCCGGTCTGGATCGACTACATGGGCGCTGCGCTGAAGGGCGTGCCGGAATTCAAGCCGACGGTGCCGGAAGGCGTCGAATCGCTCGGCGGCGAGTTGTACTTCACCGAGTTCACGCCGGGCCACGGCTTCGTGTCGACGGTCGGCGTGCCGCAGGCGCCCGCTGCGCAGAACGTCGACGAGGCCGTGCCGCACGTCGACGAGCAGGAGAAGCAGGACATCATGAACCTGTTCCGCGGCCACTGACCCGCGGCCCGGCCATGAAAAAAGCGCCCCGCGGGGCGCTTTTTCTTTGGGCACGACGCGCGGAGCGCTGCGCTCCCGCCGTTACGCGCTGAACGTGATCGGCAGGCCGGCCTGCTGGGTCGCGTAGTCGGTGAGCGCCGAGAAGAACTCGGTGCCCGTGCGCGTATCGCGCCATTCGCCGTCGATGAAACGGTAGTGGAATCCGCCGGCCTTCGCGGCGATCCACACCTCCTTCATCGGCGGCTGCAGGTTGACGATGATCTTCGAGCCGTTCTCGAACGTCAGCGTCAGCACACTGCCATTGCGTTCCAGATCGATGTCGTGATCGCCGTCGTTCGCGACGTCCACGGTACGCTCGACGGCCGCCAGCACGGCCTCTGCACGGGCCAGGTATTCAGTATCGGACATGCTAAACTCTATCGGTTAAATTGTTCAGGGACGATCATGCGAGTCGTTTTCCGGATGAGCGCGATTGTAGCGGCTTTGGCGATTCTTGCCGGCTGCGGTCAAAGCGGCGCGCTCTATCTGCCCACCGTGCCTCCGATGCCCAAGCCGATCCAGCCGCAGAATACGCCGCCGTCGGACGTGAAACCGACCGACGAAAACGCGTCGTCCGACGAGTCGCCCGACACGTCCGGCTCGCCGCTCACGCTGTCGCCCGAACTGTCGAGCACATCGACCATGCCCGCCCCGGCATCGGGCCCGGCCGCGACGAAGTAACGACGCACTGCCGCCCGCGCGGCGCACGAAACGAGGCGATGACTTCCCGGTCATCGCCTTTTGTTTTTCAGCGGCCGCGCCGTCACGCGCGCACGCGCCGCCAGCCCCACGTCACCAGCCGCCAGCCGAGCAGCGCGGCGACGATCGCCGCGTAGAGCTTCGGCTGCGCAAGATCGTGCTTGCCCGCCCGCATCCACCAGAAGTGCAGCACGCCGAACAGCGCGATCGCGTAGATTGCGCTGTGCAGCGTCGCCCAGTGGCGACCGAGCCGGCGCACCATCGCGCGCGGCGACGTCGCGGCGAGCGGAATCAGCAGCACGAACGCCGCGAAACCGACCGTGATGAACGGGCGCTTGCCGACATCCTTCAGGATCGCGACGACGTCGAACCACTTGTCGAACCACAGGTAGGTCGTGAAGTGCAGCGTCGCGTAAAAGAACGCGAACAGCCCGATCATCCGACGAAAGCGCAGCAATGGCGCGAAGCCCGTGATGCGCCGCAGCGGCGTGACGGCCAGCGTGATGCACAACAGGACGAGCGTCCACAAACCGGTCGAACGCGTGATGAATTCGATCGGGTTCGCGCCGAGCCGGTCGGTCAGCCCGAACAGCACGATGCGCGCGAGCGGGTAGAGGCCGGCCGCGAACACCAGCACCTTGGCCGGCGCGAGCCAGCGCGGCGCGGCAGGACGGTTCGCCCCGGCACGCGCCGTGCGGGCGGCCTGCCCGGCGCCCGCGGCGCGCGCGGGTGTGAGCGTCGAAGGATGCATGTCGTTTCTCACGGTCGCGCTCAGAAATTCTTTTTCAGGTCCATGCCCTGATACATCGATGCGACCAAGTCGCCGTAGCCGTTGAACATCAGCGTCTTGCGCTTCGGCGTGAAGAAGCCGTCCTCGCCGATGCGCCGCTCGGTCGCCTGGCTCCAGCGCGGATGATCGACGTTCGGGTTCACGTTTGAATAAAAGCCGTACTCGTTCGCCGCGTACGTGTTCCAGCTCGTCTTCGGCTGCTTGTCGACGAAGCGGATCTTCACGAGCGACTTCGCGCTCTTGAACCCGTATTTCCACGGCACGACGATCCGCACCGGCGCACCGTTCTGGTTCGGCAGCACCTGCCCGTAGACGCCCATCGTCAGCAGCGTCAGCGGATTCATCGCCTCGTCCATGCGCAGCCCTTCCGAATACGGCCAGTCGAGCACGGGCGTCGACAGGCCCGGCATCTGCGACGGATCGGCCAGCGTGACGAACTGCACGTATTTCGCGTTGCCGGTCGGCTGCACGCGCTTGATCAGCTCGGACAGCGGCACGCCGATCCACGGGATCACCATCGACCAGCCCTCGACGCAGCGCAGCCGGTACACGCGCTCCTCGAGCGGCGCGAGCTTCAGCAACTCGTCGAGATCGAACACCTTCGGGTGCTGCACCTCGCCTTCGACGCTCACGCGCCACGGGCGCGGCCGCAACGTGCCCGCGTTCTGCGCCGGATCGCTCTTGTCGGTGCCGAATTCGTAGAAGTTGTTGTAGGACGTGATGTCCTTGAACGGCGTCACCTTGTCGATGGCGACGAATGTCGGGTTGGTTTTTGCCGCGAGCTTCGCCGCCCGCGCGTCGGGCGACGCATACGCGGCGAGCGCCGCGCCGCTGGTGCCGAACAGGCCGCCCGCGGCCGCGAGGCCGGCCGCCTGCAACACGCGCCGCCGGTTCTCGAATACCGCGCGCGGCGTGATCTCGCTCGGCGCGATATCCGCGCCGGTCAGTACGTTACGCAAAGGGCGTTTGATCCACATCGTGCAGTTCCTCCCGCATGCGCGGCGCGCATGCTTCATCAGCGTTCGACCCGGCCCGTCGCGCGCCGTTCGACGCCCGGTTCGCCCGCCCATTACAAAAGAAAACCGCCGGGCACGCAGTGCACCGGCGGTCTATGGTCGGACGAGTGGCGGAAATCTTACAGCTTGCCGTAGCTGTGCAGCCCGGACAGGAACATGTTGACGCCGAGGAACGCGAACGTCGTGACCAGCAGGCCGGTGAGCGCCCACCAGGCGGCCACCGCGCCGCGCAGGCCCTTCATCAGCCGCATGTGCAGCCACGCCGCGTAGTTCAGCCACACGATCAGCGCCCAGGTTTCCTTCGGGTCCCAGCTCCAGTAGCCGCCCCACGCTTCGGCCGCCCACAGCGCGCCGAGGATCGTCGCGATCGTGAAGAACGCGAAACCGACCGCGATCGACTTGTACATCACGTCGTCGAGCACCTCCAGCGTCGGCAGGCGATCCGCGAGGATCCCGCGCTCCTTCATCAGGTACGCGACCGACACCATCGCCGACAGCGCGAAGCTGCCGTAGCCGATGAAGTTCGCCGGCACGTGGATCTTCATCCACCAGCTTTGCAGCGCCGGCACGAGCGGCTGGATCTGCTGCGCATCGCGCGCGACCGAGTACCACATCAGGAAGCCGACCGCCGCGCTGATGACCAGCAGCACGAACGCGCCGAGCGAACGCGTGCCGTAGTGGCCTTCGTAATACAGATAAAGCAGCGCCGTGATCAGGCTGAACAGGACGAACACTTCATAGAGGTTCGATACGGGGATGTGCCCGACGTCCGCACCGATCAGGTAGGACTCGTACCAGCGCACCATCAGCCCCGTGAAGCCCATCAGCACGGCGACCCACGTGAGCTTCTGGCCGATCGCGGCGCCCGTTTCGGCGCGCGCGAGCAGCCCGATCCAGTAGAAGATCGTCGCGAGCACGAACATCGCGCTCATCCACAGGATCGCCGACTGGCTCGACAGGAAGTACTTGAGGAAGAACGCCGAATCGGCGCGGGCGAGATCGCCCTGGTAGATCTGGATCGACAACAGCGACAGCACGGCGATCGACGCCATCATCAGCCGCGCGGGCTTCCAGCGCCAGCCGAGCGCGACGAGCGCCGGCACGGTGCCGATCATCACCGCCTTGTCGTAGTAATCCATGTGCGCGTTGTAGTGCACGAGCGCATAGCCCGCGCCCGCCACGAGCGCCAGGGCGAACAGCCAGTCGAACAGCGACAGGCGCGCGAGGAACGGACGCTCGTCGAACAACGGCGACGATGCCGGCGCCGGGGCCGACGCCGTACGGGAAGAGGAAACTTGCGTGAGATCCATGATGTTACCGGGTGGAATTCTCGGAATCGGAACCGCCGCCGACAGGCGGGCGGGCCGTCGAAGCCGCACCGGCGGGCGCGGCATCGCGAGGTGCGGCGCGCAAGGCGGCGCCGGCCGCGTCGCGCGTCTGCACGAATTCTTTCTCGAAATCGAAGGTCTTGCGGGCCGTGGACATTGCCATCACCACATCGACGCCCGAACCGGCGTCCTTCAGCCAGAACCAGAGTCGCCGCTCGCGCACGTAGAACATCGAGAAGATGCCGACGACCAGCAGCAGGCTGCCAAGATACACCAGATTCTTGCCGGGTGCGCGCGTCAGCTGAAATACCGAAGCTTGCACCTGCTTGAAGGAATCAAGCTGCAAATAGACCGGCGATCCATACAAGAAGCTGTCGGATAGCGCGTTGATCGCGTTCTGCACGAAGCGGATCGTGTCGGTGCCCTGCTGCGCGGCCGGCTCGCCGGCACGCTCGCGCGCGATCTGCCACACCTCCCACATCGAGCCCTCGAGCATCCGCAGCAGCAGGCTCGCGGCCTTCTCCTGCTCGCCCTTCGGCACCGAGCGGTCGATGAAGGTCGCCACCGCCTGAAAGCCGCCGACCGGCTGGCCATCCGCGCCGCGGCCGACGCTGTCGTCGCTCGCCGCAAACAGGGTCAGCACCTTCGACGCGCTGTCCTGCAGGCGGCCGCGCAGCGACGCGTCGCCCGGCAGCGAGCGCTGCGCGAAGCGCGCGGCGGCTTCGGTGCGCACGGCCGGATCCTCGAGCGCGGCGCGCAGGCGCATCCATTCGCCGATCGAATCCTGGCTGTCGGCCGGGATCCGCATGTAACGGAACGGATCGTTCGGGCTCGCGCGCACGCCGGCGAGGAACACGCGTTCGCCGTTCATGTCGACCGGCAGCATGTAGTTGTTGAATTCGCGCGCCTGGCCGTCCTTGCCGCGAATCTTGTACTGCACCGACGGGCCGATGTTGTGGAGCTGCGTCGGCTTCGACGTCTTCGCGCCCGAGCCGAGCCGTTCGTCGAATACTTCCTTCAGCGAGCTGGTCGTCGCGACGCCGCGCACGTCCGGCTTGCCGTTCGCGTCGGCCATGTTTTCGACGTTGATCGCGCGGAAATCGGAGAACTCGATCGTGTCGCCGTCCGCACCCGCGACCTGCAGCGGGGCCGAACTGCCGATCGTGCCCTTCACGGGAACGGTCGCCGCATGGCTGCCCGTCATCGGGTAGGCCGTCATCTGCATTTGCGAGCCGCCGTCCTGGAAGCTCGACTGGTAGATCGACACGCCCTTGTACGTGAACGGCTTGTTGACCTCGACCCGCGCCGGGATCTTCCGGCCGGTCTCGCGATCGATCACGACGATGTCGCTCGCGAACAGCTTCGGCATGCCCGTCGTGTAGTAATCGACGATGAACTTGTCGAGCTGGATCGAGAACGGCAGATCCTGGATCAACGAGCCGCTCGGCTGATTCAGGATCGCGGTCGACACGAACTGGCCCTCCGGCACCCACGCATAGCCGCGGAACGTCGGGTTCGACGCGGACAGGCGATGGTCGGGCGAAATCTCGCTGATCGTCGCGCTCGTGTTGACCGGGCTCTTGCCGAACATCCACATCTGGAATTTGATCGGCAGGTTGCTGTCGAGCAGGCCGCCGATACAGATCACGACGATCGCGAGGTGGGCGGAAATGTAGCCCCACTTGGTCATCGCGCCGCGCTTCGCGGAGATCAGCGTCGCGCCGTCGGTTTCACGCACGACGTGCTTGTAGCCGGCCTTCGTGACGAACGTGGCGAGCGTCGCCGCGACCGTCGCGCGCGTGCCGGACGCCGTGTACTCGGCCTTGTGGTGGAACGCGCGCAGGCTGCCTTCGCGGACCTTGTCCTTCCAGCTCTTCGCATCGGCGAGCATCTTCGGCGCATTGCGGATCACGCACAGCGAGATCGACACGACGAGGAAGATCAGGATCAGCATGAACCACCACGCGCTGTACACGTTGTACAGGCCCAGCGAGCGGAAGATGTCCGCCCAGAACGGCCCGAACTGGTTCACGTAGTTCGGATACGGATCGTCCTGGGTCAGGACCGTGCCGATGATGCTCGCGATCGACAGCACCACCAGCAGCGCGATCGCGAAGCGCATCGAGCTGAGCAGCTCGACCGCGCGTTTCGACGCACCCTGACTCGACTTCGACTGCAACCCCGACGTGGTAACGCTCATTCAAACTCCGACTCAGGGGAAACAGCCCCCACACTCACTATGTTCGCTGCGCCCCAACGGGCGATCGGCACGCTCGGGACGGCCCGGCGAGTGCCAACAAAAAAGGGCAAGGCGACCGCGAACAGCGGTGCCCCACCCTTTTCTTGTTCTGACTCCGGCCGCCCTTCGGGCGGCCGGTCATTCCATGCGCGGTTGACCGCTCAACGCAGACCCGCGATGTAATCGGCGACGGCCTTGATCTCGGTATCCGACAGCCGCGACGCGATCTGATGCATCGCCTCGTTGTTGTTGCGCGCGCCGGCACCCTGCTGGAACGCGGTCAACTGCGCGACCGTGTAATCGGCCCATTGCCCCGACAGACGCGGGTACTGGACCGGGATCCCCTGCCCCGTCGGCCCGTGGCAGCTCGCGCAGGCTGGTACGCCCTTCTCCGCGATGCCGCCGCGATAGATCTTCTGGCCGACCGGCACGGTCGCCGCATTGCGTGCGGTACCGAGCTTCGTCGTCTGCGACCCGTAGTACGCGGCGACGTTGCGCATGTCGTCCGCGCTCAACGCGCTTGCGAATCCGACCATCACCGCGTTGTTACGCACCGGCCCCTTCGCGCCCGGCTGCGTCTTGAAGTCGTTCAACTGCTTGACCAGATATTCGGGATGCTGGCCGGCGAGCTTCGGGAAACTGCCCGACGCACTATTGCCGTCGGCGCCGTGACACGACGCGCAGACCTGCCCGGCAATCGCCTTGCCGCGGTCCAGATCCGGCTTCGCCGCATCTGCCGCGTTTGCCTCCGCTACGAAACCTACGAACCCTGCTGCAACCTGAAGCACCATCAGAGACTTGCACAGTCGATTCATTCGCACACCCTGTTTCGTCTTGTGGGAATTTGAGGTTCTGCAAAAAACGACGGCGTTCAGTCTACCGCAGAAGCCACATAAAAGCGCGAGGCAGGCGCCCGTTGGCCTTCGGTAAAACCGCCGTATTGTACAATATCGTGCTGAAAGCTCCCGCGCCTATCGGGGCTACCCCGCCTCCACCAAGCGGCTCGCGCCGCCCGTCCTTCCGGTTCCCATGGCCTTTCTGCTCCATCAAGCCCGCTTCTACACGACCGTCAACCATCTGCGCGACCTGCCGCCGACGGTCCAGCCGGAAATCGCGTTCGCGGGCCGCTCGAATGCCGGCAAGTCGACGGCGATCAACGTGCTGTGCAACCAGAAGCGGCTGGCCTTTGCGTCCAAGACGCCCGGCCGCACGCAGCATATCAACTACTTCTCCGTCGGCCCCGCCGCCGAGCCCGTCGCGAACCTCGTCGACCTGCCCGGCTACGGCTACGCGGAAGTGCCCGGTGCCGCGAAGGCGCACTGGGAAATGCTGCTGTCGTCCTATCTCGCGACGCGCTCGCAGCTTTGCGGCCTGATCCTGATGATGGATTCGCGCCGTCCGCTGACCGATCTCGATCGACGCATGATCGAGTGGTTCGCGCCGACCGGCAAGCCGATCCACACGCTGCTGACGAAGTGCGACAAATTGACGCGCCAGGAAAGCATCAATGCGCTGCGCAACACGCAGAAGGGGCTCGACGCGTATCGCGACCAGAGCGTGAAGGGCAAGCTGACGGTCCAGCTGTTCTCGGCGCTGAAGCGTACGGGGCTCGACGAGGCCCATGAACTGATCGAGAGCTGGCTGCGGCCGTCCGTCGCCGACGAAAAAAGCGAGCCTGTAGCACAATGAGCGGGCAACGCGCGGCTGGGATCGGCTGCGCGCACCTGACGGCACCTGCGGATTCGGCCGGCTCATAAAAAAACCCGCCGTTGAACGGCGGGTCAAACAGCCTAATCGAAAAACGACAGGCACCCGCTCAGGGAGGAGAAGCGGGGAGCTGCACGCAACGCGTGCCGCTCGATCGCTATCATATACCAACGATCTCGAAAATGACCTAAGGGTTCCGTAAGGTCTTCTTGCCCTGATTTCTGCCAAATCGCCATGAGCTTCCATCCGCTTCATCGTCCGCGCCGGATGCGCCGCGACGACTTCTCCCGCCGCCTGATGCGCGAAAACCGCCTGACCACCGACGACCTGATCTACCCGGTGTTCGTCGTCGAAGGCACCCAGCAACGCCAGCCCATCCCGTCGATGCCCGGCGTCGAGCGCGTGTCGGTCGACCTGCTGATGCAGGTCGCCGAGCAGTGCGTCGAACTCGGCGTGCCCGTGCTGTCGCTGTTCCCGGCCATCGAGCCGTCGCTGAAGACGCCCGACGGCCGCGAGGCGGCCAATCCCGAAGGCCTGATTCCGCGCGCCGTGCGCGAGCTGAAGAAGCGCTTCCCCGAGCTCGGCGTGCTGACCGACGTCGCGCTCGATCCGTACACGAGCCACGGCCAGGACGGCGTGCTCGACGAGAACGGCTACGTGATCAACGACGACACGATCGAGATCCTGATCGAACAGGCGCGCGCGCAGGCGGAAGCCGGCGTCGACATCGTCGCGCCGTCGGACATGATGGACGGCCGCATCGGCGCGATCCGCGAGATGCTGGAAAGCGACGGCCATATCCATACGCGGATCATGGCCTATTCGGCGAAGTTCGCATCGGCGTTCTACGGCCCGTTCCGCGATGCGGTCGGTTCGGCATCCAATCTGGGCAAGGGCAACAAGATGACCTACCAGATGGATCCGGCGAACAGCGACGAAGCGCTGCGCGAAGTACGCCTCGACATCGACGAAGGCGCCGACATGGTGATGGTCAAGCCCGGCATGCCGTATCTCGACATCGTGCGCCGCGTGAAGGACGAGTTCCGCTTCCCGACCTACGTGTACCAGGTGAGCGGTGAATATGCGATGCTGAAGGCCGCCGCGATGAACGGCTGGCTCGACCACGACAAGGTCGTGCTCGAATCGCTGCTCGCGTTCAAGCGCGCGGGCGCCGACGGCGTGCTCACGTACTTCGCGCTCGATGCCGCGCGTCTGCTGAAAGCGCAGCGCTGATCGCACACCGGCGCGCATCAGCAAAAACGGCGGGACACTTCGGTATCCCGCCGTTTTTTGTTTATCGCCGATCGAAGCTGTCAGCCGGCCCGAATCTGCGATTCGCCGGTTCGCCCCGGCAAGCCATCGTCATACCGTCGGCACGGCCGCCCGATCGAGGCTGCGCAGGAACGTGTCGGCCGCCTGATAGCCGACCACCCGGCCGATCTCGTTGCCGTTGCGATCGAAGAAGATGATGCCCGGCGGCCCGAACAGGTTGAAGCGCTTGAGCAACGCCTGATCGTCCGGGTTGTTCGCGGTGACGTCCGCGCGCACGAGGTGAAGCCGCGCGAGCCGCGCCTGCACGCGCGCGTCGGTGAACGTCAGATGCTCCATCTCCTTGCAGCTCACGCACCAGTCGGCATAGAAGTCGAGCATCACGGGCCGGCCCGACGTCTTCAGCAACGCGTCGAGCTCGCCGCTGGAGCGCACCGGCGCGAACGCGGGACCGTCCGCGGCAGCCGCACCGGCCGACGCCGCACCGCCGGACGCCACCGTACGCGCCGCCAGCACGGCCAGCGGCTTGACGGGATCGGTCGAGCCCGCAGCCAGGCCCACGAGCAGCGTCGCGGCCCAGATCGCGAGCGCGGCGCCCACGCCGCGGCCCAGGCGACGCCAGATCGACGCGGCGCCGGCGTTCGGCGTGAACAGGCCGAACGCCGCCGCCGCGATCAGCAGCCACAACGCCGCGAGCACCATCTTCAGCCCGCCGGCCAGCACCGGCCACACGATCCACAGCGCGGCCGCGAGCAGCACGATGCCGAAGAACACCTTCACGCCGTCCATCCACGCGCCGGCGCGCGGCAGCACCGTCCCGGCCCCGACGCCGACCACCAGCAGCGGCACGCCGAGGCCGAGCCCCATCGCGAACAGCGCCGCGCCGCCGAGCAACGCGTTGCCGGTATGCGCGATGAACGCGAGCACCGCGAACAGCGGCGCCGTCATGCACGCGCCGACGACCAGCGCCGACAACGCGCCCATCGCCGCGACCGCGACGAAGTGGCCGCCCTGGCGCGCGCTCGATGCCTCGGCCGCGCCGTTCTGCCAGCGCTCCGGCAACGCGATGTCCTTGCCCGAGATCAGCGACACTGCAAACGCGGTCAGCAGCACGCCGAACGCGCCAAGCACCCACGGATTCTGCAACCACGCGCCGAGGCTCTGGCCAACCAGCGCGGCGGCGATGCCGAGCACCGTATAGACCAGCGCCATGCCGACCACGTAGGTCAACGACAACGCAAAGCCACGCGCATGCGTCGCGCGCGTGCCCTGGCCGATGATGATCGCGGACACGATCGGAATCATCGGATACGAACACGGCAGCAGGCTCAGCACGACGCCCGCGACGAAGTAGAGCGCGACGATCGTGAAGAAGCCGTGGCCTTCGAGCAGCGACTGCGCGAAATCGGCGCTCGTGACCTTGTCGAACCAGCTACCCGCGGCAGCCGTGTCGCCGGACGACGATGCGGCGCCGAGCGCGGCGCCATCGACCTTCATCACGTGCTCGGCCGGCGGATAGCAGATCCCTTCGTCCGCGCAGCCTTGCGACGTCACCGCGAGCTCGAACGGCCCGGCTGCCTGCTTCACCGGCACGTGAACGACGACTTCGTCGCGATAGGTCTCGACGTCCTTCTGGAACGTCTGGTCGAACTTCACGTGGCCGGCCGGGAACTGCGGCTCGCCGAGTGTCGCCTGGCCACTCTTCACCGCGAACGCGAACCGCTCGCGATACATGTAATAGCCGCTGGCGATCTTGAAGCGGACGTCCACCTGTCCCGGCGATTCGCTCGCGCTGAACTTGAACGCGACCGACGGATCGAGGAAATCGTCGGCCGCGCGCGCGACGGACAGACCGCCCAGCACGAACACGAACGACAACAGGACCGCAAGAAACCGCAGCGCGCGCACGCGCACCGAAAGCGCCATACCGTTAAACATGAAATAGACGTTGAGTTTCGTTGGTCACCCACTGGCCATACGCGGCCGATGCCGTCGTTTGCCACGAGACGATTTCAGGCGTCTCGTAAGGATGATGCGCGACAATAAATCGCTCCAGTTCGAGCGCCCGCACGGGACTCGTCTTGAACAGCAACTGGATCTCTTCGGCCGTTTCGACCTTGCCCTGCCAGTGATAGCGCGACTTGATCGTGCCGAGCTCCGATACGCATGCGGCCAGCCGCGCGTCGAGCGCGCCGTCGGCAAGCGCCGCAGCCGTCGCCGCATCGGGCACCGTCGTCAGCATCAGCACCACTATCATCCGCGCCCTCCTCGCTGGTCTGCCGGCTCCTGCCGGCGCCGGTCACCCCGTTCAGGGGCCGCACCGGTTGCCCCGTATCGTAGCGCAGCCCGCGCGACGCTGCCGGCGTCGGCCTGCGACAATCGATCGCAGCCGACATCCCAAAACAAAAAGGGCCAAGCATTCGCTCGGCCCCTTTCAGATCCTGCTGCGTACCGGAAGCTTACTCAGCTTCTTGCACGTTTTCCGTTTCGTCGACTTCCGGACGGTCGAGCAGTTCGACCAGTGCCATCGGTGCGTTGTCGCCCACGCGGAAGCCGAACTTCAGCACGCGCAGGTAGCCGCCCGGACGGTTCGCGAAACGCGGACCGAGCACGTCGAACAGCTTCGCCACCGAGTCACGATCGCGCAGGCGGTTGAACGCCAGGCGACGGTTTGCCAGCGACGGCTTCTTGCCGAGCGTGATCAGCGGCTCGACGACTTTACGGAGTTCCTTCGCCTTCGGCAGCGTCGTCTTGATGACTTCGTGCTCGATCAGCGAGTTGGACATGTTACGGAGCATAGCCAGACGGTGGCTGCTCGTGCGGTTCAGTTTCCGCAGACCATGACGATGGCGCATTTCAGTTTCCTTGATTCAAAGTTTTGATCCAGCTCTTCTATCGCACCTCGGAGGGTGCACGGGCCGGTAACGAAAAAAAGCAAGATGCGGATTTTAAAGGAAAATCCGCATCTTTGCCAACTACAGCAACAACCGGACTTACTTGTCGAGACCAGCCGGCGGCCAGTTCTCGAGCTTCATGCCCAGCGTGAGACCGCGCGAAGCGAGCACTTCCTTGATCTCGTTGAGCGACTTGCGACCGAGGTTCGGCGTCTTCAGCAGCTCGTTTTCCGTGCGCTGGATCAGATCGCCGATGTAGTAGATGTTCTCGGCCTTCAGGCAGTTCGCCGAACGAACCGTCAGCTCGAGATCGTCCACCGGACGCAGCAGGATCGGATCGATCTGCGGTGCACGCGACGGCGCTTCGGCTGCCGTTTCCGTGCCTTCCAGCGCCGCGAACACGGACAGCTGGTCGACCAGGATGCGGGCCGACTGGCGGATCGCTTCTTCCGGCGTGATCACGCCGCTCGTCTCGATGTTCATCACGAGCTTGTCGAGGTCGGTACGCTGCTCGACACGTGCGCTTTCAACCGCGTAGCTCACGCGGCGAACCGGCGAGAACGAGGCGTCGAGGACGATGCGGCCGATGATCTTGGCCGTGTCTTCGCCGTAGCGACGGACGTTGCCGGGCACGTAGCCGCGACCCTTTTCGATCTTGATCTGAACGTCGAGCTTGCCACCCTTCGACAGGTGCGCAATCACGTGATTCGGGTTGATGACTTCGCAATCATGAGCCAGCTCGATATCGCCGGCCGTCACGACGCCTTCGCCTTCCTTGCGCAGCGTAACCGTCACTTCGTCACGGTTATGCAGCTTGAACACCACGCCCTTCAGGTTCAGCAGCAGGTTGACGACGTCTTCCTGCACGCCATCCAGCGTCGAGTACTCGTGCACCACGCCTGCGATCGTGACTTCGGTCGGCGCGTAGCCTACCATCGACGACAGTAGCACGCGGCGAAGCGCATTGCCCAAGGTGTGGCCGTAACCGCGTTCGAACGGTTCCATGACCACCCTCGCGTGGTTCTCGCCCAGCGATTCCACGGCGATGATCTTGGGTTTCAGCAAACTGGTTTGCATGGGCTTTCCTTTTCAATACCCTCGGCTCGTTACACCGATAAGGCTGACCGGTAACAACCAGAAAATAAACAGCCGAGGCCCCTCCTTGCGCAACGCAATCGGGGTACCTCGGCCGTCAATCGGATTAACGCGAATACAATTCGACAATCAGGCTTTCGTTGATGTCGCCTGCGATTTCAGCGCGTTCCGGCATTTGCTTGAACGTGCCTTCGAACTTCTTCGCATCGACTGCAACCCAGCTCGGCATGCCGCCTTGCTCGGCCAGCGACAGCGCTTCGACGATACGCGCCTGCTTCTTCGCCTTTTCGCGGATCGCGACGACGTCACCCGCCTTCACTTGCTGCGACGGGACGTTCGCGACGACGCCGTTCACGGTGATCGACTTGTGGCTCACCAGCTGACGCGCTTCAGCGCGGGTCGAGCCGAAGCCCATGCGATACACGACGTTGTCGAGGCGCGACTCGAGCAGTTGCAGCAGGTTTTCACCCGTGTTGCCCTTGCGGCGATCGGCTTCGGCGAAGTAACGACGGAACTGACGCTCCAGCACGCCGTAGATACGCTTGACCTTCTGCTTTTCGCGCAGCTGCGTACCGTAGTCGGACGTACGTGCGCCCGAGGTACGGCCGTGCTGACCCGGCTTGCTGTCGAGCTTGCACTTGTCGGCGAGCGAGCGGCGGGCGCTCTTCAGGAACAGGTCGGTGCCTTCACGGCGGGACAGCTTGGCTTTGGGGCCGATATAACGTGCCACTTTGCATTCCTTTATCAATCAGTCACGCGGATCGAAATCCGCGCTAGTCCGCTCCCTTTGGGGCGAACGGTGGGCTTAGTCAATCAAAAAAGCAACGCCCGTCGACGCTGAGCGGCGACAGGCAATGCGCTAGCACGAACGTGCCAGCACATCCTTAGATACGACGACGCTTCGGCGGGCGGCAGCCGTTGTGCGGAATCGGGGTGACGTCCGAAATCGCGGTGATCTTGATGCCGAGGCCGTGCAGTGCGCGCACTGCCGACTCGCGACCCGGGCCCGGGCCCTTGATCCGCACTTCCAGATTCTTCACGCCGTATTCCATCGCGACGCGGCCAGCCGACTCGGCTGCGACCTGAGCAGCGAACGGCGTCGATTTGCGCGAGCCCTTGAAGCCCTGACCGCCCGACGTCGCCCATGCCAGAGCGTTGCCTTGGCGATCGGTGATCGTGATGATCGTGTTGTTGAACGACGCGTGAACGTGAACCACGCCTTCAGCGACGTTCTTCTTAACCTTCTTGCGAACGCGTTGCGCCGCGGTGTTCGAAGCCTTAGCCATTACGTTTTCCTGTAACTGTCAGTTCCGCTTACTTCTTCAGCGCTTGCGCTGCACGACGCGGACCCTTGCGGGTACGTGCGTTCGTACGCGTACGCTGACCGCGCATCGGCAGGCCCTTGCGATGACGGACGCCGCGGTAGCAACCGAGGTCCATCAGGCGCTTGATGTTCATCGTCACTTCACGGCGCAGATCGCCTTCGACGACAAACTTGCCTACTTCTTCACGCAGCTTTTCCAGGTCTGCGTCGGTCAGATCCTTGACCTTCTTCGAAAAATCGACGCCAGCTGCCACGCAGATGCTGCGCGAACGGGTGCGGCCGATACCGAAGATAGCCGTCAGGCCGATCTCGGTATGCTGGTGATTCGGGATGTTAACCCCTGCGATACGAGCCATTGTTTTTCCTCAAACAAAAAGCGCAAACAAACGCGCGGTCAGCCTTGGCGCTGCTTGTGGCGCGGATCCGAGCTGCAGATCACGCGAACGACGCCTTTGCGCTTGATGATCTTGCAATTGCGGCAAATGCGCTTAACCGATGCCATCACTTTCATGATAATACCCTTTTTTCAAATCACTTCGCCCGGAACACGATCCGCGCACGAGACAGATCGTAAGGCGTCAATTCAACCGTCACCTTGTCGCCCGGCAGGATGCGGATGTAGTGCATCCGCATCTTCCCGGAAATATGCCCCAACACGACATGGCCGTTTTCCAGCTTCACGCGGAAGGTCGCATTCGGGAGGTTTTCAATCACCTCACCCTGCATCTGGATTACATCGTCTTTGGCCATAGTCCTTTCAACGCATCGGGATGTTGCCGCCCTTGAAGTTAGCCTTCTTGAGCAGTGACTCATACTGTTGCGACATAACGTACGACTGCACCTGCGCCATAAAGTCCATCGTGACGACGACAATGATCAGCAGCGACGTTCCACCAAAATAAAACGGCACGTTCCAGCGCAGCACCAGGAATTCCGGCAGCAGACACACGAAGACGATGTAGATCGCACCGGCCAGCGTCAGACGCGTGAGGATGCGGTCGATATATCGTGCGGTCTGATCGCCCGGACGGATGCCCGGAACAAACGCGCCGCTCTTCTTCAGGTTGTCTGCGGTCTCCCTGCTGTTGAACACCAGTGCGGTGTAGAAGAAGCAGAAAAACACGATTGCCAGCGTGTACAGCAGCACATAGACCGGCTGGCCCGGCTTCAGCGCTTCCGCAACGTTATGCAACGTATTGGAAATCCAGCTTCCTGTCGGCTGACCGGTACTGAACCAGCCGAGAATCGTTGCCGGGAACAGAATGATCGACGATGCAAAGATCGGCGGAATCACGCCCGACATGTTCAGCTTCAGCGGCAGATGCGACGACTGCCCACCGTAGATCTTGTTGCCGACCTGACGCTTTGCGTAGTTCACGAGGATCTTGCGCTGACCGCGTTCGATGAACACGACCAGGTAAGTCACCGCGGCGATCAGAACGACGATGATGATCGCCGAAATGATGCTCATCGAACCCGTACGCACCAGCTCGAACAACCCACCCACGGCATTCGGGAACCCTGCTGCAATCCCGCCGAAGATGATGATCGAGATACCGTTGCCCAGACCACGCTCGGTAATCTGCTCACCGAGCCACATCAGGAACATCGTGCCCGTTACCAGCGTCACGACCGTCGTCAGACGGAACAGCATGCCGGGATCGGTGACGAGGCCCGGCTGGTTTTCCAGCGCAGCCGCGATACCGAATGCCTGGAAGGTCGCGAGCACCACGGTGAAATACCGCGTGTACTGCGTGATCTTCCGTTGCCCTGCCTGCCCTTCCTTCTTCAGCGCCTCGAGCTGCGGCGAAACGATCGCCAGCAACTGCATGATGATCGACGCCGAGATGTACGGCATGATCCCCAGCGCAAAGATCGTGAAGCGGGAAAGCGCGCCACCCGAGAACATGTTGAACATGCCCAGGATGCCGCCCGCCTGGCTCTGGAACAGCTTTGCCAGTTGATCCGGATCGATGCCCGGCACGGGAATGTGCGCGCCGATGCGATAGACGATCAGCGCCAGGAGCAGGAACATCGCTCGCCGGCGCAGATCGCCGAATTTCGCCGTGCTTCGACCGGGTTTTGCAAGACTCGGGCTGTTAGCCAAGTACCTTCTCCGATGAATGCAAGTGACGACGCGCTACGCGTGTCACTCGGCGAACGAACCGCCAGCCGCTTCGATCGCAGCGCGCGCACCCTTGGTGGCACCGAGACCCTTCACGACGATCTTGCGCTTCAGTTCGCCCGTCGCGATGATCTTTGCGCTCTTCGTCAGCTCGCCGACCAGGCCGGCTTGCTTCAGTGCGAGCAGATCGATCTCGTCGACCGGCAGCTTCTCGAGGTCGCCCAGGCGCACTTCACCGACGAATTCCTTCGTCAGCGACGTGAAGCCGCGCTTCGGCAGACGACGTTGCAGCGGCATCTGACCGCCTTCGAAACCGACTTTGTGGAAGCCGCCCGAACGCGATTTCTGACCCTTGTGACCACGGCCAGCCGTCTTGCCGAGGCCCGAACCGATGCCACGACCGACGCGACGCTTGGCGTGCTTGGCGCCAGCTGCCGGCTTCAGGTTATTCAATTCCATATCAACTCCTTGATCCGTAGGGCCGCTTACGCGATGACCTTAACGAGGTACGAGACCTTGTTGATCATGCCGCGGACCGCCGGCGTGTCCTGCAGCTCGCTAACCGAGTTGAGTCGGCGCAGGCCCAGGCCACGCACGGTCGCGCGGTGCGATTCGCGGGTCCCGATCAGGCTCTTGACGAGCTGAACCTTGACAGTTTTTTCAGACATGGTGACCACCCGGGCTTAGCCCAAAATTTCTTCGACGGACTTGCCGCGCTTCGCCGCGATGTCTGCCGGGGTCGACTGCTTGCGCAGGCCGTCCAGCGTGGCGCGAACGAGGTTGTACGGGTTCGTCGAACCGTGGCTCTTCGCCACGACGTTCTGAACGCCCATCACGTCGAACACTGCGCGCATCGGGCCGCCGGCGATCACGCCCGTACCTGCCTTCGCCGGAGCGAGGAGGACAGCGGATGCGCCGTGCTTGCCGTGCACTTCGTGTTGCAGCGTGCCGTTCTTGAGCGGCACCTTGAACATGTTGCGGCGAGCTTGTTCCATTGCCTTCTGGACAGCGACCGGCACTTCCTTCGCCTTGCCCTTGCCCATACCGATGCGGCCATCACCGTCGCCAACCACGGTCAGTGCGGCGAAGCCGAGAATACGGCCACCCTTCACGACCTTGGTCACGCGGTTGACCGAAATCATCTTTTCGCGAAGGCCGTCGTCGCGCTCGTCAGCCTGAACTTTCGCTTGCATCTTTGCCATGACGAATTCCTTCCTTAGAACTTGAGCCCAGCTTCGCGAGCTGCCTCAGCCAGCGCCTTGACGCGGCCGTGGTAGCGGAAGCCCGAGCGGTCGAAGGCGACGGATTCGATGCCGGCAGCCTTTGCCTTTTCGGCAATACGCTTGCCGATCAGCGTCGCGGCATTGACGTTGCCGCCCTTGCCCGACTTGTCGGCCAGTTCTGCGCGCACTTCCGCTTCGAGCGTCGACGCGCTGGCCAGCACCTTGGTGCCGCAGGGCGAGAACACTTGAGCGTAGATGTGCGTGTTCGTGCGATGCACGGCGAGACGCGCGACCTGCAGCTCAGCGATCTTGATACGCGTCTGGCGAGCGCGGCGCAGGCGAGATTGAGTCTTATCCATGATTGCGCACCCTTACTTCTTCTTCGTTTCTTTGAGGATCACAACCTCGTCGGCATAACGCACGCCCTTGCCCTTGTACGGCTCCGGCGGACGGTAACCGCGGACTTCCGCAGCCACTTGACCGACTTGTTGCTTGTTGATCCCCTTGATCACGATTTCGGTTTGCGTCGGGGTTTCAGCCTTGACGCCTTCCGGCATCTGGTGCACCACCGGGTGCGAGAAACCCAGCGACAGGTTCAGCTTGTCGCCTTGCGCTTGCGCACGGTAACCGACGCCAACCAGCGTCAGCTTGCGCTCGAAACCCTTGGTCACGCCGTGCACGGCATTCGCGATGATCGCGCGCATCGTGCCCGACAGTGCATTTGCTTCGCGGCTTTCGTCGACCGGCGACAGATTCAGCGTGCCGTCGTTGTTCGCCACGTTCACGAGCGGATTGATCGCTTGCGTGATGGTGCCCAGCGGGCCCTTGACGGTGATTGCACCGTCGGCCAGCTTGACTTCCGCGCCTTGCAGCGCGATCGGGCTCTTACCTACTCGAGACATGTTTCTCTCTCCTCGGCTTTAAGCGACGTAGCAGATGACTTCGCCGCCGACGCCGGTAGCGCGCGCCTTGCGGTCGGTCATCACGCCCTTCGGCGTCGACACGATTGCCACACCGAGGCCATTCATGACCTGCGGAATGTCGTTACGGCCGCGGTACACGCGCAGACCAGGCTTCGACACGCGCTCGAGGCGTTCGATGACCGGGCGACCTGCGTAGTACTTCAGCGCGATATTCAGTTCGGACTTCGCACCTTCCGCCTTCACGGCGAAATCGTCGATATAACCTTCGTCCTTCAGGACTTGCGCGATTGCAACCTTGACCTTCGACGAGGGCATCGCGACCGATACCTTCTCGACCATCTGCGCGTTGCGGATGCGAGTCAGCATATCGGCGATAGGATCACTCATGCTCATTTACGTTTCTCCTATTACCAGCTCGCCTTGGTCAGGCCAGGAATCTCGCCACGGAATGCGATTTCACGAATCTTGTTACGCGCGAGGCCGAATTTACGGAACGTGCCACGCGGACGGCCCGTGATCGCGCAGCGGTTACGCTGGCGGGTCGGGTTTGCGTTGCGGGGCAGTTGCTGCAGCTCCAGGCGTGCTTCGTAGCGCTCTTCTTCCGACTTGCTTTGGTCTTCGACGATCGCCTTCAGCGCTTCGCGCTTTGCTGCGAACTTCGCGACCAGGCGGGCGCGCTTCTTTTCACGTTCGATCAGTGCCAGTTTAGCCACGGTAACCTCAGTTTCTGAACGGGAACTTGAAGCTGGCGAGCAGAGCCTTTGCTTCGTCGTCGGTCTTCGCAGTCGTCGTGATGCTGATGTTCAGCCCACGCAGTGCGTCGATCTTGTCGTAATCGATTTCGGGGAAAATGATCTGCTCTTTCACACCGATGTTGTAGTTGCCACGGCCATCGAAAGCACGACCCGACACGCCGCGGAAGTCACGCACGCGGGGCAGGGCAACCGTCACGAAACGGTCGAGGAATTCGTACATCGCGCGGCCACGCAGCGTCACCATCGCGCCGATCGGGTAACCCTGGCGGATCTTGAAGCCTGCGATTGCCTTGCGGGCCTTCGTGACGACCGGCTTCTGGCCAGCGATCTTCGTGAGGTCGCCAACGGCGTTCTCGATGATCTTCTTGTCAGCGATCGCTTCGCCAAGACCCATGTTCAGCGTGATCTTGGTGATGCGCGGCACTTCCATGACCGACTTGTAACCGAACTTCTCGATCAGGCCGGGCACAACCTTTTCTTTGTAAAACTCTTGAAAACGAGCCATTTTTTACTCCGCTGCGTCAGGCGCTCAGTACGGCACCGGTCGTCTTCAGGAAGCGAACCTTCTTGCCTTCCTCGACCTTGATGCCAACACGCGACGCCTTGCCATTCGCGTCGACCAGTGCGACGTTCGAAATATGCAGGGGCATCGTCTTCGCTTCCACGCCGCCCGTCGTACCCTTCATCGGGTTCGGCTTCACATGCTTCTTGACGAGGTTGATACCTTCAACCGTCACATGTTCAGCACCGACAGCCAGCACGACGCCGCGCTTGCCCTTGTCCTTGCCAGTGACGACGATGACTTCGTCACCTTTGCGAATCTTGTTCATCGCGACTCCTTACAGCACTTCCGGCGCCAGCGAAACGATCTTCATGAATCGTTCGCTACGCAGCTCACGCGTCACCGGCCCGAAAATACGGGTGCCGATCGGCTCGAGCTTGTTATTCAAAAGCACAGCGGCGTTGCCGTCGAACTTGATCAGCGAGCCGTCTTGACGGCGCACGCCCTTGGCGGTGCGGACCACCACGGCGTTGTAAATTTCGCCTTTCTTCACGCGCCCGCGCGGCGTTGCCTCTTTGACGCTCACCTTGATGATGTCGCCAATGCCGGCATAACGACGCTTCGAGCCGCCGAGCACCTTGATGCACAGGACTTCACGTGCACCCGTGTTGTCGGCTACTTCGAGCCGAGATTCGGTCTGGATCATGGTTTGTCTTTCCCAACTTAATCCGGATGCACCACCATGATGCATTCGGTCAGTCTTGGTCCCGTCAGCCAATCGGCTGCTTGGGTTGGAACAGCAGCGACGGCAAACGAAACCCGCCATCGCAATTCGGTGAATCTTTCGGACAGGCAGGCGCCAGTCCGCTTCCCCCACCAACTTCGCCCGCGACGGGGCTCCCATAAAGAGGGAAGACCGGGATTATAACAAATAATCCCGGTCACGCAAGCAAAAACTTTGCGATTTCAAGCACTTCGTGGAGAAGTGCCCGTTACTGCCTACTGCGCTGCCCGCTTAGATGACGCGAGCGGCTTCGACGAGGCGCGACACCGTCCAGGCCTTCGTCTTCGAAACAGGACGCGTTTCCTGAATTTCGACGAGATCGCCTTCGTTGTAGGTGTTCGCTTCATCGTGCGCGTGGTACTTCTTCGAACGCACGACATACTTGCCGTAGATCGGGTGCTTGACGCGGTGCTCGATCAGCACGGTGACGGTCTTGTCCATCTTGTTGCTGACGACCCGACCGACCAGCGTCCGCTTCAGCGAGGTTTTCACGCTATCGTTCATTTCTGGTTCGCCTTCTGAGTCATGACGGTCCGCACACGTGCGATGTCGCGACGAACCTTCTTCAGCTGGCTCGTGTTCGTGAGCTGCTGGGTCGCGAGTTGCATGCGCAGGCCGAATTGCGCCTTCAGCAGGTCCGCCAGCTCCTTGTTGAGCGCGGCCTGGTCTTTCTGGAGAAGTTCGGAAGCCTTCATGTTTTCTCCTTAGGCGCCGAGCTGGCGCACGATGAATGCCGTCTTCAGCGGCAGCTTGGCTGCAGCCAGACGGAACGCTTCGCGTGCCAGTTCTTCGGTTACGCCGTCCATTTCATAGAGCATCTTGCCCGGCTGAATCTCGGCGACGTAGTACTCCGGGTTACCCTTACCGTTACCCATACGCACTTCGGCCGGCTTCTGCGAAATCGGCTTGTCCGGGAAGATCCGGATCCAGATACGGCCGCCACGCTTGATGTGACGCGTCATTGCACGACGCGCCGCTTCAATCTGACGTGCGGTCAAACGACCGCGACCGATCGCCTTCAGGCCGAATTCACCGAACGACACTGCGTTGCCGCGCGTCGCCTTGCCGGTGTTACGACCCTTCTGCTCTTTACGATACTTTCTGCGTTTCGGTTGCAGCATCGTTATTCTCCAGTCTTGCCGTCTTCGGGCTTGCCGGCGCCACGGCGCGGTGCGCCACGACGAGCACCCGGAGCGCCGCCTTCGCCGTCACGGCGCGGACGACGGTCGCCCGGACGCGCATTGCGACGCGGACGCTTGTCTTCGGCTACTTCTTCCACCACCGGTGCGTCGTTGCGGCCGAGCGTATCGCCCTTGTAGACCCACACCTTGACGCCGATGATCCCGTAAGTCGTCTTCGCTTCCGAAGTCGCGTAGTCGATATCAGCACGCAGCGTGTGAAGCGGCACGCGACCTTCGCGATACCACTCCGTACGAGCGATTTCGATACCGTTCAGACGGCCTGCGCTCATGATCTTGATGCCTTGGGCACCCAGACGCATCGCGTTCTGCATCGCACGCTTCATCGCGCGACGGAACATGATCCGGCGCTCGAGCTGTTGCGTGATCGAGTCAGCGATCAGCTGAGCATCGGTTTCCGGCTTGCGGATTTCTTCGATGTTGACGTGAACCGGCACGCCCATGCGGCGTTGCAGTTCCGTCTTCAGCTGTTCGATATCCTCGCCCTTCTTGCCGATGACCACGCCCGGACGCGAGCTGTAAATCGTGATGCGCGCGTTCTTCGCCGGACGCTCGATGACGACCCGACCGACCGAAGCGTTCTTCAGCTTCTTCTTCAGGTATTCACGAACACCGATGTCTTCCTGCAGCATCGCCGCGAAATTGTTGTTGTTCGCGTACCAACGCGAAGCCCAATTGCGGCTGACAGCCAGGCGGAAGCCAGTCGGATGAATTTTCTGTCCCATCGTATGGCTCCTTAATTCCCGACCGTCACAGTGATGTGACAGGATTGCTTCTCGATGCGGTTACCGCGGCCCTTTGCGCGCGCGGTGAAACGCTTGAGCGATGCAGCCTTGTCGACGTAGATGCTCTTGATCTTGAGCTCGTCGATATCAGCGCCTTCGTTGTGCTCCGCATTCGCGATTGCCGACAGCACAACCTTCTTCACGATGCCAGCCGCCTTCTTCGGCGAGAACGTCAGAACGTTCAGCGCCTTGTCGACCGGCAAACCGCGGATCTGGTCAGCCACAAGGCGCGTTTTTTGCGCCGAGATGCGGGCACCGCGATGAATTGCTTTCACTTCCATCTTGATTGCCCCTTATTTCTTGGCCTTCTTGTCGGCTGCGTGACCCTTGAACGTACGGGTCAGTGCGAACTCGCCAAGCTTGTGGCCGACCATGTTTTCCGAGATGTACACCGGAACGTGTTGACGGCCGTTGTGAACAGCGATCGTCAGGCCGATGAAATCCGGCAGAATCGTCGAGCGACGCGACCAGGTCTTGATCGGCTTTTTGTCGCGCGAAGCTGCAGCCGCCTCAACTTTCTTCAGCAAATGGGCGTCGCAGAACGGACCTTTTTTAACAGAACGTGCCATTGCCTACTCCTTAACGCTTGTGACGGCGCTGGACGATCATCGTCGTCGTGCGCTTGTTGCTGCGGGTGCGGTAACCCTTAGCCGGCGTACCCCACGGGCTCACCGGGTCGCGACCTGCAGCCGTCTTGCCCTCACCACCACCGTGCGGGTGATCAACCGGGTTCATCGCAACGCCACGCACCGTCGGGCGGATACCGCGCCAGCGGTTCGCGCCAGCCTTGCCGATCTGGCGCAGGCTGTGCTCTTCGTTGCCGACTTCACCGATCGTTGCACGGCACTCGATGTGCACGCGGCGGATTTCGCCCGAACGCAGACGAACCTGCGCGTAGACGCCTTCGCGCGCCAGCAGCATGGCCGACGTGCCAGCCGAACGCGCCATTTGCGCGCCCTTGCCCGGCAGCATCTCGATGCAGTGGATCGTCGTACCGACCGGAATGTTGCGGATCGGCAGCGTGTTGCCTGCACGGATCGGCGCTTCCGAACCCGACATCAGCTGTTGGCCGACGGTCAGGCCCTTCGGGGCGATGATGTAGCGACGTTCGCCGTCTGCGTAGAGCACCAGCGCGATGTTCGCGCTGCGGTTCGGGTCGTACTCGAGACGTTCGACCTTTGCCGGGATGCCGTCCTTCGTGCGACGGAAATCGACGATACGGTAGTGTTGCTTGTGACCACCACCCTTGTGACGCGTGGTGATACGACCGTTGTTGTTACGGCCGGCGGTCGAGCTCTGCGAGTCGAGCAGTGCCGCGAACGGCTTGCCCTGGTGCAGGTTCTTGTTGACCACCTTGACCATCGCGCGGCGACCCGGCGATGTCGGCTTAACTTTAACGATTGCCATGATTACTTGGCCTCCGCTTCAAAGTTGATTTCCTGGCCGGGCTTCAGGCAGACGTACGCCTTCTTCACGTCCTTGCGGCGGCCCATCGAACGGCCAAAGCGCTTTTGCTTGCCCTTCTGAACCAGCACGTTGACGGAATCAACTTCAACCTTGAACAGCAGCTCGACAGCCGCCTTCACTTCCTGCTTCGTGGCATCCGGTGCGACTTCGAACACGACTTGCTCGTTCTTGTCGGCAACCAGCGTCGCCTTTTCCGAGATCACCGGTGCGAGCAGGACCTGCATCAAACGATGATCGTTCTTGCGAATCTCGCTCATGACAGCAACTCCTCGATCTGGGCGACCGCAGCCTTCGTGACCAGCACTTTCTTGAAGTAGATCAGCGACAGCGGGTCAGCGTAGCGCGGCTCGACAATCGCCACGTGCGGCAGGTTGCGCGAAGCCAGGTACAGGTTCTCGTCGACCGTGTCGGTGATGATCAGCACGGAGTCGAGACCCATGGTCTTGAATTTGTCGGCCAGCAGCTTGGTCTTCGGCGCTTCGAGGATGATGTCCTCGACGACCGACAGACGGCCTTCACGGGCCAGCTGCGAGAAGATCGAGCAGAGACCTGCGCGATGCATCTTCTTGTTGACCTTGTGCGAGAAGTTTTCTTCCGGCGAATTCGGGAAGATACGACCACCGCCACGCCACAGCGGGCTCGACGACATACCGGCACGAGCGCGGCCCGTACCCTTCTGGCGCCACGGCTTCTTGGTCGTGTGCTTGACTTGCTCACGGTCCTTCTGTGCGCGGTTACCCTGGCGAGCATTCGCCTGGTAAGCGACGACGACCTGGTGGATCAGCGCTTCGTTGTAGTCACGACCGAACACGACGTCCGATGCGTTGACCACTGCACCTTCCTGACCATTTTCGTTCAGGAGCTTGAGTTCCATTATTTCGCCCCCTTGGTCTTGACGGCCGGCGTCACGAAGACCTTGCCGCCCTTCGCGCCCGGAATCGCACCCTTCACGAGCAGCAGCTTGCGCTCTGCGTCGATACGAGCGATTTCGAGGTTCTGCACCGTCACCGTCACGTCACCCATGTGACCCGTCATGCGTTTACCCGGGAAAACACGACCCGGATCCTGCGCCATACCGATCGAGCCCGGCACGTTGTGCGAGCGCGAGTTACCGTGCGTGGCACGGCCGGAGGAGAAGTTGTAACGCTTGATCGTACCGGCGTAGCCCTTACCGATCGACACGCCTTGCACGTCGACCTTCTGGCCCACTTCGAAAAGATCTGCACCGACCACGGCGCCATTCGACAGCTCGGCTGCCTTGGCCGCGTCAATGCGGAATTCCTTGAGGATTTCACCGGCTTCGACACCGGCTTTGGCGAGATGACCTGCCAGCGGCTTCGTCACGCGCGATGCGCGGCGGGAGCCGAATGCAACCTGCACGGCCGTGTAGCCGTCGGTTTCAACAGTCTTGATCTGCGTCACGCGGTTGTCCGACACGTCCAGCACGGTGACGGGAATCGAATCCCCTTCCGCCGTGAAGATACGGGTCATGCCAACCTTGCGACCTACGAGTCCAAGGCTCATCATTTTCTCCATTCCCGACTGCGATTGGTCGGGGCTGATTTACAAAATGCCGGGCACGCAAGGCCCAACTTTTTTACGCGAATACGCGAAAAGCCAAGCAGTATAGCCCGACTTCTCGATTTCCGCAAGCAATACAAAGACTTAGCGCCATCCGGCACGCCGGTCGGCGCCGAAAGCCTTACTGCAGCTTGATTTCCACGTCGACGCCAGCCGGCAGGTCGAGCTTCATCAGCGCGTCGACGGTCTTGTCCGTCGGGTCGACGATGTCCATCAGGCGCTGGTGGGTACGGATTTCGAGCTGATCGCGCGACGTCTTGTTGACGTGCGGCGAACGCAGGATGTCAAAACGCTGGATGCGCGTCGGCAGCGGCACCGGGCCACGGACGATTGCGCCAGTCCGCTTCGCGGTATCGACGATTTCGGCAGCCGATTGATCGATCAGACGATAGTCGAAAGCCTTCAGGCGAATGCGGATTTTCTGTTGCTGCATGACAATTCCTTGAAAAGAGCGAGGCGATATTGCATCGCCGGACACTAAAAGAACGTGAAACATGACACCAGCGGGGAGCGAAGCATCAGGTTCCGGACGGTACTTCCACTGCTAAGCCCGCGATTCTACACGAAATTCTGGAGCAGTGTGGCGTGTTTCTCGGCCCGCGCAACGCGCGGCCGCAAAAACAAAACCGGGCGCCAGCACAAGCTGGGCACCCGGTTTCGGCGGTACAACGGCGTACCGCGGGAATCGCGGACCCCACCGGGATCCGCGGATCGTCGATATTACTCGATGATCTTGGCGACGACGCCGGCGCCGACCGTACGGCCGCCTTCGCGGATCGCGAAGCGCAGACCTTCTTCCATCGCGATCGGAGCGATCAGCTTCACCGTGATCGACACGTTGTCGCCCGGCATCACCATTTCCTTGTCCTTCGGCAGCTCGATCGAGCCCGTCACGTCCGTCGTACGGAAGTAGAACTGCGGACGGTAGTTGTTGAAGAACGGCGTGTGACGGCCGCCTTCGTCCTTGCTCAGCACATACACTTCAGCCGTGAAGTGCGTGTGCGGCGTGATCGAACCCGGCTTCGCCAGAACCTGGCCACGCTCCACGTCTTCACGCTTCGTGCCGCGCAGCAGGATACCCACGTTGTCGCCTGCCTGACCTTGGTCCAGCAGCTTGCGGAACATTTCAACGCCCGTGCAGGTCGTCTTCACCGTCGGCTTGATACCGACGATTTCGATTTCCTCGCCGACCTTCACGATGCCGCGCTCGACACGACCCGTCACCACCGTACCACGGCCCGAGATCGAGAACACGTCTTCCACCGGCATCAGGAACGCGCCGTCAACTGCACGCTCCGGCGTCGGGATGTACGTGTCCAGCGCGTCGGCCAGGCTCATGATCGCCACTTCGCCCAGCTCGCCCGTGTCGCCTTCCAGCGCCAGCTTCGCCGAACCCTTCACGATCGGCGTGTCGTCGCCCGGGAAGTCGTACTTCGACAGCAGTTCGCGAACTTCCATCTCGACCAGCTCGAGCAGTTCAGCGTCGTCCACCATGTCGCACTTGTTCAGGAACACGATGATGTACGGAACGCCAACCTGACGCGCCAGCAGGATGTGCTCACGCGTTTGCGGCATCGGGCCGTCTGCTGCCGAGCAAACCAGGATCGCGCCGTCCATCTGCGCCGCGCCCGTGATCATGTTCTTCACATAGTCAGCGTGGCCCGGGCAGTCGACGTGTGCGTAGTGGCGGTTAGCCGTTTCGTACTCGACGTGCGCCGTATTGATCGTGATGCCGCGCGCCTTTTCTTCCGGTGCCGCGTCGATCTGGTCGTATGCCTTCGCTTCGCCGCCGAACTTCTTCGTCAGAACCGTCGTGATCGCTGCCGTCAGCGTCGTCTTGCCGTGGTCAACGTGACCAATCGTACCAACGTTCACGTGCGGCTTGGTCCGCTCAAACTTTTCTTTTGCCATGATTCTCTTCTTTCAAAAAATAATCAGTTGGTAGCTACAGATTTACTTCGACTTCGCGCTGATGATCGCTTCGGCAACGTTGCGCGGAGCTTCAGCGTAGTGCTTGAACTCCATCGTGTACGTTGCACGACCTTGCGTCAGCGAGCGCAGCGACGTCGAGTAGCCGAACATTTCCGACAGCGGCACTTCGGCGCGAACGATCTTGCCGCCGCCAACCATGTCTTCCATGCCCTGGACGATACCGCGACGGCCCGACAGGTCGCCCATCACGTTGCCCATGTAGTCTTCCGGCGTCTCGACTTCGACAGCCATCATCGGCTCGAGGACGACCGGATTCGCCTTGCGCATCGCTTCCTTGAACGCCATCGAACCGGCCATGCGGAACGCGTTTTCGTTCGAGTCAACGTCGTGGTACGAACCGAACGTCAGGTGAACCTTCACGTCGACGACCGGGAAGCCAGCCAGCACGCCCGACTTCAGCGTGTCCTGGATACCCTTGTCGACCGCCGGGATGTATTCACGCGGAATCACACCACCCTTGATCTCGTCGAAGAACTCGTAGCCCTTGCCTTGTTCGTTCGGCTCGAGCGTGATGACCGCGTGACCGTACTGGCCGCGACCACCCGACTGCTTGACGAACTTGCCGTCGACATCCTTCGCCGTCGAACGGATCGTTTCGCGGTACGCAACCTGCGGCTTGCCGACGGTCGCTTCCACGCCGAATTCACGCTTCATCCGGTCGACCAGAATTTCGAGGTGGAGCTCGCCCATGCCCGAAATGATGGTCTGACCCGACTCTTCGTCGGTCTGCACGCGGAACGACGGGTCTTCCTGAGCCAGACGGTTCAGGGCGAGGCCCATCTTTTCCTGGTCAGCCTTGGTCTTCGGCTCGACCGCCTGCGAAATCACCGGCTCCGGGAACACCATGCGTTCGAGAACGATCGGGTTCGCCGGGTCGCACAGCGTGTCGCCCGTGGTTGCTTCCTTCAGGCCGACCGCAGCAGCGATGTCGCCTGCGCGGACTTCCTTGATTTCTTCACGCTGGTTCGCGTGCATCTGCAGAATACGACCGAGGCGTTCCTTCTTGCCCTTGGTCGAGTTCAGCAGCGTGTCGCCCGAGTTGACGACGCCCGAGTACACACGGAAGAAGATCAGCTGGCCGACGAACGGGTCGGTCATGATCTTGAACGCGAGCGACGAGAACTTCTCTTCGTCCGATGCCTTGCGCTCTGCTTCTTCACCGTTTTCGAGTTCGCCCTTGACCGGCGGGATGTCGACCGGCGACGGCAGGAAGTCGATCACGGCGTCGAGCATACGCTGCACGCCCTTGTTCTTGAACGCGGTACCGCACAGCATCGGCTGGATTTCGCACGCGATCGTACGATCACGCAGCGCCTTGACGATGTCGGCTTCCGGCAGATCGCCTTCTTCCAGGTACTTGTTCATCAGGTCTTCGCTGGCTTCGGCAGCCACTTCGACCATCTTTTCGCGCCATTCCTTGCAGGTCTCCGCGAGCTCGGCCGGGATGTCGACGTAGTCGAACTTCGTGCCTTGCGACGCTTCGTCCCAAATGATCGCCTTCATCTTGATCAGGTCGACGACGCCCTTGAAGTTTTCTTCCGCGCCGATCGGCACCACGACCGGAACCGGGTTCGCCTTCAGGCGCAGACGGAGCTGGTCGTAGACCTTGAAGAAGTTCGCGCCGGTACGGTCCATCTTGTTGACGAACGCGAGACGCGGCACCTTGTACTTGTTCGCCTGACGCCACACCGTTTCCGACTGCGGCTGCACGCCGCCCACTGCGCAGTACACCATACACGCGCCGTCGAGCACGCGCATCGAACGCTCCACTTCGATCGTGAAGTCGACGTGGCCCGGGGTGTCGATGATGTTGATGCGGTGTTCCGGATAGTTGCCGCCCATGCCCTTCCAGAAGGCCGTGGTAGCAGCGGACGTGATCGTGATGCCACGTTCCTGTTCCTGCTCCATCCAGTCCATCGTGGCTGCGCCGTCGTGGACTTCACCGATCTTGTGGTTCACACCGGTGTAAAACAGAATGCGCTCGGTCGTCGTCGTTTTGCCGGCGTCGATGTGAGCGCTAATACCGATATTGCGGTAGCGCTCGATAGGAGTCTTGCGAGCCACTTTGATCCTCTACTGGGATGACGTGACGCAGCCCTGCTGCATCACGCCTCAACACAAACGGGCGAGGCGCCTGAAAAGCGCACCCGCCCGGAATTTATTTCCGCAAACAGCCCAGCCAGGCGCTTAGAAACGGAAATGCGAGAACGCGCGGTTGGCTTCTGCCATGCGGTGAACTTCGTCGCGCTTCTTCATCGCGCCGCCACGGCCTTCGGCCGCTTCGGAGAGTTCACCTGCCAGGCGCAGGGCCATCGACTTCTCGCTACGCTTCTTCGCAGCCTCACGCAGCCAGCGCATCGCCAATGCCATACGACGCGACGGGCGCACTTCGACCGGAACTTGATAGTTGGCACCACCAACGCGACGGCTCTTCACTTCGACCACCGGCTTCACGTTGTTGAGCGCAACCGTGAACACTTCCAGCGGGTCCTTGCCACCCTTGGTCTGGATTTGTTCGAATGCGCCATAAACGATGCGCTCTGCGACCGACTTCTTGCCGGACAGCATCAGCATGTTCATGAACTTGGCAACATCAACGTTGCCGAACTTCGGATCCGGCAACACTTCCCGCTTGGGGACTTCGCGACGACGCGGCATGATTCTTCCTTTACTTGTTCAGTTGGAGCTGGATTCAGCTCCGCGGCCACCAACAAACCCGATCACATCTTCACGACTAACCAGCTTGGCCGGGTGACCACTTACTCGACAGCACCGGCAATCCGGCACTCCCGCCTTGACCGCCCTGCGGCGATCCCTGATCAAAAACTGCTTACTTGGCAGCCTTTGCACGCTTCGCGCCGTACTTCGAGCGCGCTTGCTTACGGTCCTTGACGCCCTGGGTATCCAGCGAGCCGCGAACCATGTGGTAACGCACACCCGGCAAGTCCTTCACACGGCCGCCGCGGATCAGCACAACCGAGTGTTCCTGCAGGTTGTGGCCTTCACCGCCGATGTACGAAATCACTTCGAAGCCGTTCGTCAGACGAACCTTGGCGACCTTACGGAGTGCCGAGTTCGGCTTCTTCGGCGTCGTCGTGTACACACGGGTGCACACGCCGCGACGCTGGGGGCAGTCCTGCAGGGCCGGGCTCTTGCTCTTCGTCGTTTCCGACTGACGGCCTTTGCGAACCAGTTGGTTGATGGTTGGCATTGTTTATTCCTGAAATTGAACAAAATCTGCACGCCGTTTTCGGGCAAAGCGAGAATCGACGCACAGTTGACTTCCGAACCGGCGAATCGGGCGCGAACTATTGAACGCGACTCGGCCCACCGAATACCGGAACCCAGCATGATATTCCGGAAATGCCAACTAAGTCAACGGCTTGCGTGATCTGCCGGCCGATCGCGCGGTTTACGTGAGGGGTCGGAACGCTGTGTCAGGCCGATTCGACGACGTCGATGATCTCGTCGCCGAAGCGCTCGAGCTTGCGCACGCCCATGCCGGGAATGTGGCGCAGGTCGTCGATCGTCTCCGGCGCGTTGCGTGCGATTTCGGCGAGCGTCGCGTCGTGGAAGATCACGTAGGCCGGCACGCCGTCCGTCTTCGCGGTTTCCGCGCGCCATGCGCGCAGCGCGTCCCACCGCGCACGCTCGCGGGCGCCCATGCCGGCCGTCGGGTCGACGCGCGTGCCGCTGCGGCTCGACGACTGGCGGGTGCGCTGCGGCTTCACGTAGCGGCGCAGCGTGACTTTTTCCTCGTTCTTCAGCACGGGCTTCGCGGCCTCGGTCAGCATCAGCGCGCCGAAGCCGCCATGGTCGACCGCCAGGTAGCCGTACGCGACGAGCTGCCGGAAAATCGCGCGCCACTCGGGTTCGGACAGCGCCGCGCCGATGCCGAACGTGCTGAGCTGGTCGTGGCCGCGCTGCAACACCTTTTCGGTACGCCCGCCGCGCAGGATCTCGATCAGGTGGCTCGAACCGAAATTGAAGCCGCTCGCGCGCTGCGCGCGGAACACGCACGACAGCGCCATCTGCGCCTCGCGCGTCGCATCCCACGACGCGGGCGGCTCGAGGCACGTGTCGCAGTTGCCGCACGGCTGGCTCGCCTCGCCGAAGTAATTCAGCAGCCGCACGCGGCGGCACGAGATCGTCTCGCACAACCCGAGCAGCGCATCGAGCTTCGACGTCTGCACGCGCTTGTGTGCGTCGTCCGCATCGGACTCGTCGATCATCTTGCGTTGCTGGACGACGTCGCCCAGCCCATACGCCATCCACGCGTTCGCGGGCATCCCGTCGCGGCCGGCGCGGCCGGTTTCCTGGTAATAGCCTTCGACGCTCTTCGGCAAATCGAGGTGCGCGACGAAGCGCACGTCGGGCTTGTCGATGCCCATGCCGAACGCGATCGTCGCGCACATCACGATGCCTTCCTCGCGCTGGAACATTTCCTGGTGCTTCTGCCGCACCTCGAATTCCATCCCCGCGTGATACGGTAGCGCGCGCACGCCCTGCGCCTTCAGCCATTCAGCCGTTTCCTCGACCTTGCGGCGCGACAGGCAATAGACGACACCCGCATCGGTCGTGCCGTCGGCA
The DNA here is from genome assembly GCF_029522185.1 of Burkholderia sp. IO2. Classification (NCBI taxonomy): domain Bacteria; kingdom Pseudomonadati; phylum Pseudomonadota; class Betaproteobacteria; order Burkholderiales; family Burkholderiaceae; genus Burkholderia; species Burkholderia sp. IO2. The sequence goes on from NZ_JAKWFH010000037.1 coordinate 61,291, forward strand.
TTCGTGTGCTCGGCGCGGATGAAGTCGAGCAGCTGCGCGCGCGCGTTGTCCTTTTCGACGATCCGGTAACGGATGTTCGGACGGTCGAAGCTCGACACGAACACGCGCGCGTCGTCGAGCGCGAGACGATGGATGATCTCGTCGCGCGTGATCGCATCGGCCGTGGCGGTCAGCGCGATGCGCGGCACGGACGGGAAGCGCTCGTGCAGCACCGACAGCTGGATGTATTCCGGGCGGAAATCGTGCCCCCATTGCGACACGCAGTGCGCTTCGTCGATTGCGAACAGGCCGATCTTCGCGCGCTCGAGCAGCTCGAGGAAGCGCCCCGTCATCAAGCGCTCCGGCGCGACGTACAGCAGGTCGATTTCGCCTTCGCGCAGCGCGCGCTCGGTGGCCGCGGCCTCGGCGCCCGACAGCGTCGAATTCAGGTAGGCCGCGCGCACGCCGACTTCGCTCAACGCGGCGACCTGGTCCTGCATCAGCGCGATCAGCGGCGACACGACGATGCCGGCGCCCTGCCCGGCCTCGCGGCGCAGCAGCGCGGGAATCTGGTAGCACAGCGACTTGCCGCCGCCGGTCGGCATCAGCACGAGGCAATCGCCGCCGCCGGCGACGTGCTCGACGATCTCGCCCTGCTGGCCGCGAAACGCGGAATAACCAAAGACTTCGTCGAGTATTTCGAGGGCGCGGGACATGAATGAGAACTGGGACGGCTAAGCGATGACCGCAATTTTAACAACCCGCTCGCGCGACGCGTGGCGAATCGCGCGATGTTGGCCGTTCGGTCAGGGTTCGTTCGCGTGCATCACGGGCCTGCCGCGGCCGGATCGGACGCGATCGCCGGGCATGTGCCGCGGCGCTGCGCAGGCACGTGATGCGCGTGAACGAAGGATGAAAAAAAACCGCCCGGCAGAACCGGGCGGTTTCGGTGACAGCGATGATAGCAAGGCAACGCGGCTTGCGCCGCCCCGCGCTTACTCGGCTGCCGGGTGTTGCGGCTCTTCCGCCGGCGCGCTCGGCGTGCCGAAGTCGAATGCCTCTTCCGCTGCGATCTGGTCGAAACGCTCGCGATCCGACGATTCCTTCGCCTTGCGTGCCTTGTGGAACGCGAGACCCGTACCGGCCGGAATCAGACGGCCGACGATCACGTTTTCCTTCAGGCCGCGCAGATCGTCGCGCTTGCCCATGATCGCCGCTTCGGTCAGCACGCGGGTCGTTTCCTGGAACGATGCCGCGGAGATGAACGAGTCGGTCGACAGCGATGCCTTCGTGATACCGAGCAGCACGTTGTCGTACGAAGCCGGGCGCTTGCCCTCGGCGATCATGCGATCGTTCTCGTCCAGCATGTCGGAACGTTCGACCTGTTCGCCCGGGATGAAGCGCGTATCACCGTTGTCGGTGATCTGCACACGACGCAGCATCTGGCGAACGATCACCTCGATGTGCTTGTCGTTGATCTTCACGCCCTGCAGACGGTACACGTCCTGCACTTCGTCGACGATGTAGCGCGACAGCGCCTCGATACCCTGCAGACGCAGGATGTCGTGCGGATCGGCCGGACCGTCCACGATCATTTCGCCCTTGTTGACGACCTGTGCATCGTGAACCAGAACCTGCTTTTCCTTCGCGATCAGGAACTCGTGCTGGTTGCCCTCGAGGTCCGTGATGACGAGACGCTGCTTGCCCTTCGTGTCCTTGCCGAACGACGTCGTACCGGTGACTTCCGCGAGAATGCCGGCATCCTTCGGGGAACGCGCTTCGAACAGTTCCGCCACCCGCGGCAGACCGCCGGTAATGTCACGCGTCTTCTGCGCTTCCGTCGGGATACGTGCGAGCACTTCACCGACCTGCACCTGCTGACCATCCTTCACGGTGATCAGTGCGCCGACCTGGAAGCCGATCTGCACTGCGTGCTCCGTGCCCGGAATCTTCACTTCCTCGCCGTTCGCGTCGAGCAGCTTCACCTGCGGACGCACGCTCTTCGAAGCCTGCGAACCGCGGCGCTTCACGTCGATCACGACCAGCGTCGACAGGCCGGTCACGTCGTCGATCTGCTTCGCGACGGTCACGCCTTCCTCGACGTTCTCGAACTTCACCGTACCACCGTACTCGGTGATGATCGGGCGCGTCAGCGGATCCCACGTGGCGAGCTGCGTGCCGGCCTTGATGGTCGCGCCGTCGAGCTGCAGCAGCGTCGCGCCGTACGGCACTTTGTGACGCTCGCGCTCGCGACCGAAGTCGTCGGTGATCATCGCTTCGCCCGAACGGGAAATGACGATCTGCTCGCCCTTCGCGTTCGTGACGTAGCGCATCGTCGCCGTGAAGCGGACGATACCGTTGCTCTTCGCTTCGACCGACGAAGCCACTGCCGCACGCGATGCCGCACCACCGATGTGGAACGTACGCATCGTCAGCTGCGTGCCCGGTTCACCGATCGATTGCGCCGCGATCACGCCGACTGCTTCGCCGACGTTCACGAGCGAGCCGCGGCCGAGGTCGCGGCCGTAGCAGGCTGCGCACAGGCCGTAACGCGTTTCGCAGGTCAGCGGCGTGCGCACGCGCACTTCGTCGATGCCGAGGCGTTCGATTTCCTCGACCGCCGTTTCGTCGAGCAGCGTGCCCGATTCGTACAGCGTTTCCTGCGTTTCCGGATTCACGACGTCCGCGACCGCGACGCGGCCGAGGATACGGTCGCGCAGCGCTTCGACGACTTCACCGCCTTCGACCAGCGCCTTCATCGCCACGCCGTTCGACGTGCCGCAATCGTCTTCCACCACGACCAGATCCTGCGTGACGTCGACCAGACGACGCGTCAGGTAACCCGAGTTCGCGGTCTTCAGTGCCGTATCAGCCAGACCCTTACGTGCACCGTGGGTCGAGATGAAGTACTGCAACACGTTCAGACCTTCGCGGAAGTTCGCGGTAATCGGCGTCTCGATAATCGAGCCGTCCGGCTTCGCCATCAGGCCTCGCATACCAGCCAGCTGACGAATCTGAACCGCCGAACCCCGGGCGCCCGAGTCGGCCATCATGTAGATCGAGTTGAACGACTCCTGGCGCGTCTCGTTGCCGTCGCGATCGATCACCGGCTCCGTCGACAGCTGCTCCATCATCGCCTTGCCGACCGCTTCCGACGTCGCCGACCAGATGTCGACCACGTTGTTGTAGCGTTCCTGCGCGGTGACGAGACCCGACATGTACTGGCGGTCGTACTCCTTCACCTTCTTCGCGGCGTCGCCGACGATCGTTTCCTTCTGCGGCGGCACGAGCATGTCGTCCACGCAGATCGAGATGCCGGCACGCGTTGCGAGACGGAAACCCGACTGCATCAGCTGGTCGGCGAACACCACCGTCGCGCGCAGACCGCACTTGCGGAATGCCGTGTTGATCAGGCGCGAGATTTCCTTCTTCTTCAGCGGCTTGTTCAGCACCGAGAACGGCAGGCCGTGCGGCAGGATCTCCGACAGGATCGCGCGGCCGACGGTCGTCGCGTACAGCGTGATCTTCGGCACGAATTCCGGCGCGCCTTCCGACGTGTCCTCGTTGCGGACCATTTCGGTGATCCGCACGTTGACGCGCGAGGCCAGCTCGACTTCCTTGTTCTCGTACGCGCGGATGACTTCCGACACGCCCGTGAACGACAGGCCTTCGCCCTTGCCGTTGATCGCTTCGCGGGTCGCGTAGTACAGACCCAGCACGATATCCTGCGACGGCACGATCGACGGATCGCCGTTGGCCGGGAACAGCACGTTGTTCGACGCGAGCATCAGCGTGCGCGCTTCCATCTGCGCTTCGAGCGACAGCGGCACGTGAACGGCCATCTGGTCACCGTCGAAGTCGGCGTTGAACGCCGCGCAGACGAGCGGGTGCAGCTGGATTGCCTTGCCTTCGATCAGCACCGGCTCGAACGCCTGGATACCGAGACGGTGCAGCGTCGGCGCACGGTTCAGCATCACCGGGTGCTCGCGGATCACCTCTTCGAGGATGTCCCACACCACCGGCGTCTGGTTCTCGACTTCCTTCTTCGCAGCCTTGATGGTCGTAGCTACCCCCATCACTTCCAGCTTGTTGAAGATGAACGGCTTGAACAGCTCGAGCGCCATCAGCTTCGGCAGGCCGCACTGGTGCAGCTTCAGCGTCGGGCCGACCACGATGACCGAACGGCCCGAGTAGTCGACGCGCTTGCCCAGCAGGTTCTGACGGAAACGACCGCCCTTGCCCTTGATCATGTCGGCGAGCGACTTCAGCGGACGCTTGTTCGCGCCCGTCATCGCCTTGCCGCGACGACCGTTGTCGAGCAGCGAGTCGACGGCTTCCTGCAGCATCCGCTTTTCGTTGCGGACGATGATTTCAGGCGCCTTCAGCTCGAGCAGACGCTTCAACCGGTTGTTACGGTTGATCACGCGGCGATACAGGTCGTTCAGGTCCGACGTCGCGAAACGGCCGCCGTCCAGCGGCACGAGCGGACGCAGTTCCGGCGGCAGTACCGGCAGCACTTCGAGGATCATCCACTCGGGCTTGATGCCCGAACGCTGGAATGCCTCGAGGACCTTCAGGCGCTTCGCGTACTTCTTGATCTTCGCTTCCGAGCCCGTGTTCTTCAGCTCGGTGCGCAGCGTCTCGACCTGCTCGTCGATGTTGATCGCGCGCAGCAGTTCACGCACGCCTTCCGCGCCCATTTCGGCACGGAATTCGTCGCCGTATTCCTCGACCTTGTTGTAGTAATCCTCCTCGGTCATGATCTGCCGCGCCTTCAGCGGCGTCATGCCCGGTTCGATCACCACGTACGCTTCGAAGTACAGCACGCGTTCGATGTCGCGCAGCGTCATGTCGAGCACCATGCCCAGACGCGACGGCAGCGACTTCAGGAACCAGATGTGCGCGACCGGCGAGGCCAGCTCGATGTGGCCCATCCGTTCGCGACGCACCTTCGCCAGCGTCACTTCGACGCCGCACTTCTCGCAGATCACGCCGCGGTGCTTCAGGCGCTTGTACTTGCCGCACAGGCACTCGTAGTCCTTGATCGGCCCGAAGATCTTCGCGCAGAACAGACCATCGCGTTCCGGCTTGAACGTACGGTAGTTGATGGTCTCCGGCTTCTTCACTTCGCCGAACGACCACGAACGGATCTTGTCGGGCGAGGCCAGACCGATCTTGATCGCGTCGAAAACTTCTTCCTGTTGGACTTGCTTGAATAGATCGAGCAGAGCTTTCATTGCTTTCTCTCCGTAGTCCGATTAATTGCGGTCGAGATCGATATCGATACCGAGCGAGCGGATTTCCTTCACGAGCACGTTGAAGGATTCCGGCATGCCTGCATCGATCACGTGGTCGCCCTTGACGAGGTTTTCGTACACCTTCGTCCGGCCGGTCACGTCGTCCGACTTCACCGTCAGCATTTCCTGCAGCACGTAGGACGCGCCGTACGCTTCGAGTGCCCACACTTCCATTTCACCGAAACGCTGGCCACCGAACTGCGCCTTACCACCCAGCGGCTGCTGCGTGACGAGCGAGTACGGGCCGGTCGAACGCGCGTGCATCTTGTCGTCGACCAGGTGATGCAGCTTCAGGTAGTGCATGTAGCCGAGCGTCACGCGACGTTCGAACATTTCACCCGTGCGGCCGTCGTACAGACGGACCTGGTTCTTCGACGGGTTCATGCCGAGCTGTTCGGCGATGTCGTCCGGGAACGCGAGGTCGAGCATCTTGCCCATTTCTTCCTCGGTCGCACCGTCGAACACCGGCGTCGCGAACGGCACGCCTTCGCGCAGGTTCTTCGCGAGTTCGAGGATCTCGTCGTCGGTGAAGCTTTCCAGATCTTCCTGGCGGCCCGACTCGTTGTAGATCTTCGTCAGGAACGTGCGCAGTTCCTCGATCTTCGCCTGACGCTGCAGCATTTCGCCGATACGCCAGCCGAGGCCCTTCGCGGCCCAGCCGAGGTGCACTTCCAGAACCTGACCCACGTTCATCCGCGACGGCACGCCGAGCGGGTTCAGCACGACGTCTGCCGGACGGCCATCGGCCATGTACGGCATGTCTTCGATCGGGACGATCTTCGACACGACACCCTTGTTACCGTGACGGCCTGCCATCTTGTCGCCAGGCTGCAGACGGCGCTTCACCGCGAGGTACACCTTGACCATCTTCAGCACGCCCGGCGGCAGTTCGTCGCCTTGCGTGAGCTTCTTGCGCTTTTCTTCGAACGCGAGATCGAACTGGTGACGCTTCTCTTCGATCGAGTTCTTGATCGCTTCGAGCGATGCCGCTGCTTCGTCGTCCGCGAGGCGGATGTCGAACCAGTGGTAGTGGTCGAGATCTTCCAGGTAAGCCTGGTCGATCTTCGTGCCCTTCGCGAGCTTCTTCGGACCGCCGTTCGCGACCTTGCCCACGAGCATGCGGGCGAGACGCTGGAACGCGTCGCCTTCCACGATGCGCAGCTGGTCGTTCAGGTCGAGACGGTAGCGCTTCAGTTCGTCGTCGATGATCTGTTGCGCACGCTTGTCGCGCTGGATGCCTTCACGCGTGAACACCTGGACGTCGATCACGGTGCCGCTCATGCCCGACGGCACGCGCAGCGACGTGTCCTTCACGTCCGAAGCCTTCTCGCCGAAGATCGCGCGCAGCAGCTTCTCTTCCGGCGTCAGCTGGGTCTCGCCCTTCGGCGTGACCTTGCCGACCAGCACGTCGCCTGCTTCGACTTCAGCACCGATGTACACGATGCCCGATTCGTCGAGACGGCCGAGCTGGACTTCCGCCAGGTTCGAGATGTCGCGCGTGATTTCTTCCGGCCCGAGCTTCGTGTCGCGTGCAACGACGTTCAGCTCTTCGATGTGGATCGACGTGTAGCGATCGTCCGCGACCACCTTCTCCGAGATCAGGATCGAATCCTCGAAGTTGTAGCCGTTCCACGGCATGAACGCGATCAGCATGTTCTGGCCGAGCGCGAGCTCGCCCAGGTCCGTCGAGGCGCCGTCGGCCAGCACGTCGCCGCGCGAGACCTTGTCGCCCATCTTCACGATCGGACGCTGGTTGATGTTCGTGTTCTGGTTCGAACGCGTGTACTTGATCAGGTTGTAGATGTCGACACCAACTTCACCCGCGACTGCTTCGTCGTCGTTCACGCGAATCACGATACGACCTGCGTCGACGTAGTCGACCACACCGCCGCGGAACGCCTGGACCGTCGTACCCGAGTCGACCGCGCAGGTGCGCTCGATGCCCGTACCGACGACCGGCTTTTCCGGACGCAGACACGGCACGGCCTGACGCTGCATGTTCGAGCCCATCAGCGCGCGGTTCGCGTCATCGTGCTCGAGGAACGGAATCAGCGATGCGGCCACCGACACGATCTGCGACGGCGCGACGTCCATGTACTGGATACGGTCCGGCGTGACCATCATCGTTTCGCCGGCTTCGCGCGACGACACGAGTTCGTCGATGAGTCGGCCGTCTTCGTCGATCGCGGCGTTCGCCTGAGCGATCATGTAGCGGCCTTCCTCGATCGCCGACAGGTAGTCGATCTGATCGGTCACCTTGCTGTCCACGACCTTGCGGTACGGCGTCTCGAGGAAGCCGTACTCGTTCAGGTGCGCGTACAGCGCGAGCGAGTTGATCAGGCCGATGTTCGGACCTTCCGGCGTTTCGATCGGGCACACGCGGCCGTAGTGGGTCGGGTGCACGTCGCGGACTTCGAAGCCTGCGCGTTCGCGCGTCAGACCGCCCGGGCCCAGTGCGGAAACCCGGCGCTTGTGCGTGATTTCCGACAGCGGGTTGGTCTGGTCCATGAACTGCGACAGCTGCGACGAGCCGAAGAACTCGCGAATCGCCGACGAAATCGGCTTCGAGTTGATCAGGTCGTGCGGCATCAGGTTTTCGCTTTCGGCCTGGCCGAGGCGTTCCTTGACCGCGCGCTCGACACGCACGAGACCGGCGCGGAACTGGTTTTCCGCCAGTTCGCCGACGCAACGCACGCGACGGTTGCCGAGGTGGTCGATGTCGTCCACTTCGCCCTTGCCGTTGCGCAGCTCGACGAGGATCTTGATCGTCGCGAGGATGTCGTCGTCCTGCAGCGTCATCGGGCCGACGATCTCGTCACGGCCGACGCGGCGGTTGAACTTCATGCGGCCGACCTTCGACAGGTCGTACGCTTCTTCGCTGTAGAACAGACGGTTGAACAGGGCCTCGACCGCTTCTTCGGTCGGCGGCTCGCCCGGACGCATCATGCGGTAGATCGCGATGCGCGCGGCCGTCTTGTCGGTCGTTTCGTCGACACGCAGCGTCGACGAGATGTACGGGCCCTGATCCAGATCGTTCGTGTAGAGCGTCTGGATGTCCTTGATGCCCGCTTCGCGCAGCTTCTCGAGCACGCTTTCCGTGACTTCGTCGTTCGCGCTCGCGATCACTTCGCCGGTGTCGCCGTCGACGACGTTCTTCGCCAGCACGCGGCCGAGCAGATAGTCTTCCGGCACCGAGATGAACTTGGTCTTCGCGGCTTCGAGGTCGCGAATGTGCTTCGCGTTGATCCGCTTGTCCTTCTGGACGATGACCTTGCCATCACGATCCGTGATGTCGAAACGCGCGACTTCACCACGCAGGCGCTCGGGCACGAACTCGAGTTGCGCGCCTTCGTCCATCAGCGTGAAATTGTCGAACACGAAGAAGTTCGCGAGGATCTGTTCCGGCGTCAGGCCGATGGCCTTCAGCAGGATCGTGACCGGCATCTTGCGGCGACGGTCGACGCGGAAGTACAGGATGTCCTTCGGATCGAATTCGAAGTCGAGCCACGAACCGCGGTACGGAATGATCCGTGCCGAGAACAGCAGCTTGCCCGAGCTGTGCGTCTTGCCCTTGTCGTGTTCGAAGAACACGCCAGGCGAACGATGCAGCTGCGAGACGATGACACGCTCGGTGCCGTTGATGACGAACGAGCCCGTCGGCGTCATGAGCGGAATTTCGCCCATGTACACTTCCTGCTCCTTCACTTCCTTGACGACCGGCTTGTTCGGCGATTCCTTGTCGAGGATGACGAGGCGGACCTTCGCGCGCAGCGCGGAGCAGTACGTCAGGCCTCGCTGCTGGCATTCCTTGATGTTGAATGCCGGCGAGGACAGCGCATAGCTCACGAACTCGAGGCGCGCGAAACCGTTGTGCGAAACAATGGGAAATACCGACGTGAACGCGGCCTGCAAACCCTCGGGCTTACGTTGCGTCGCGGGCACATCGGCTTGCAGAAACGTGCTGAATGATTCAAGCTGAGTAGCCAGCAAGAACGGAACTTGGTGAACGATGGGGCGCTTCGCGAAACTCTTGCGAATGCGCTTCTTCTCGGTGAAGGAATATTGCATACGATCTCCGAATCACGGCGGGTGCTATCGAGGCGGAATACCTGGACGTTTCAAACCCGAGTGTTCACCGACTGAGACCCGATGGCCGTTCGACGGCTTGAACGAGCCGAGAAGCTTGGTGGTTGGCCGCTACCAACCGCTGGCTGACGGCAGCGGATGCCTGTGTTGCCCGCTACCCGACCAAACTTGCCTTCTGCAGTCGCTTCAGAAGACAAAGAGAACCGCCAATCGTGCGTGATTCATCACAACGATCAGGCGGTTTTCTTTGGCTTCTGGGGCCGATTATTCGGGCTCCCGAATGAGTGCCAGAATAACGTCCCCACAAAGCACAAAAAGGCCGGCGGTGAAAATACCGCCAGCCTTCGCACAGCGCGCCGAAACTTACTTGACTTCGACCTTCGCGCCAGCTTCTTCCAGCTTCTTCTTGGCTTCTTCAGCAGCAGCCTTGTCGACGCCTTCCTTGATGGGCTTCGGTGCACCGTCAACCAGGTCCTTCGCTTCCTTCAGGCCCAGGCCCGTCAGTTCGCGAACGGCCTTGATGACCGAAACCTTGTTGGCGCCGGCTTCAGCCAGGACGACCGTGAATTCGGTCTTCTCTTCTGCAGCAGCAGCAGCGCCGCCGCCTGCCGGGCCAGCGACTGCCACTGCAGCTGCCGACACGCCAAACTTCTCTTCGAACGCCTTGACCAGTTCGTTCAGTTCCAGAACGGTCATCCCTTCGACTGCTGCCAGGATGTCTTCTTTTGCGATTGCCATTTGAAATACTCCTAAATTGAATTCGGATACAGCCAGCGATCAGTAACGCTGATGCACGTTCGCTTATGCAGCTTCCGCTTGCTTCTTCTCGGCCAGCGCGGCCAGAGCACGCGCGAAGCCCGAAACAGGCGCTTGCATAACGAACAGCAGCTTCGAGAGCAGTTCTTCGCGGCTCGGGATGCTTGCCAGCGCTTGCACGCCAGCCTTGTCCATCACCTTGCCATCGAACGAACCAGCCTTGATGACCAACTTGTCATTGCTCTTGCTGAAGTCGTTGACGACCTTAGCAGCAGCAATTGCATCTTCCGAGATGCCGTAGATCAACGGACCAGTCATCTGCTCTGCCAGCGGAGCAAACGGCGTACCTTCGACGGCGCGACGCGCCAGCGTGTTCTTCAACACGCGCAGGTAAACCTTTTGCTCACGCGCTTGCGCGCGCAGCTTGGTCAGATCGCCAACCGCAATTCCACGATACTCAGCCAGCACAACGGTCTGGGCCTTCGCGACTTGCGCGGAAACCTCAGCGACGACGGCTTGCTTGTCTTCTCTATTAAGCGGCACGGTTAGCCTCCAGAAACGATACGTTCGGCATGGCCGGCATGGCCGAAACCTCACGTACCTCGTTCAACAACGGCGTCCGACCTCGTTAGGAGTATTTCCACCTCACGCCGCGAATCGCTTCGCGGCCTGCGGCTTCACCACTGCAAAACTTTTTCGGGTTCGCCATCTGCGTTGGCTTGAATTAAGGGGATCACCCGACTGCTGCGCCCCACCAACGGTCTTTGATAACCGGTTGTCCGCCCTGCTGCACGAACAACCGCCCAAAGCCCATGTGGGCCGCGTCGCGAACGAAACGGCCCGAATACTTGCTTACTGTGCTGCCAGCGTAGCCTGGTCGACACGCACGCCGACGCCCATCGTGCTCGACAGTGCGATCTTGCGCAGGTACACGCCCTTGCTCGTTGCCGGCTTTGCCTTCTGCAGCGCTTCGATCAGCGCCGACAGGTTCGAACGCAGCGCGGTCGGCTCGAACGATGCACGGCCGATGGTCGCGTGGATGATACCGGCCTTGTCGACACGGAATTGCACCTGACCAGCCTTCGCGTTCTTGACGGCGGTGGCGACGTCCGGCGTGACCGTACCGACCTTCGGGTTCGGCATCAGGCCGCGCGGGCCGAGGATCTGGCCGAGCGTACCGACGATACGCATCGTGTCCGGCGAAGCGATCACGATGTCGAAGTCCATCTGGCCAGCCTTGATCTGCTCAGCCAGGTCTTCCATACCGACGATTTCCGCGCCTGCTGCACGAGCCTGCTCGGCCTTTTCGCCTTGCGCGAACACGGCAACGCGAACCGACTTGCCCGTACCTGCCGGCAGAACGACCGAACCACGAACGACCTGGTCCGACTTCTTCGCATCGATGCCGAGTTGGACTGCGACGTCGATCGACTCGTCGAACTTCGCGCTCGCGCATTCCTTCACGAGGCTCAGTGCGTCTTCGATCGCGTACAGCTTCTGACGGTCGACCTTGGCGGCAAATGCCTGACGGCGCTTGGAGATCTTAGCCATTTACACGCCCTCCACAGTGATACCCATCGAGCGTGCGCTACCAGCGATGGTGCGAACGGCTGCGTCCAGATCAGCTGCCGTAAGGTCCGGCATCTTGGTCTTCGCGATTTCTTCGGCTTGAGCGCGCGTGATCGAACCGACCTTGTCGGTGTGCGGCTTGCTCGAGCCCTTGTCCACCTTCGCCGCCTTCTTGATCAGGACGGTCGCCGGCGGCGTCTTCATCACGAACGTGAAGCTCTTGTCAGCGAATGCCGTGATGACCACCGGCACCGGCAGACCCGGCTCCATGCCTTGAGTCTGCGCGTTGAACGCCTTGCAGAACTCCATGATGTTCAGGCCGCGCTGGCCCAGTGCCGGACCGACCGGCGGCGACGGGTTGGCTTTACCTGCAGGGATCTGCAGCTTGATAAAGCCGATAATCTTCTTTGCCATTTGAAACCTCATTGGAACGCCGGAGAAGGCGTTCGGTGAGTGATAACGCGCTTTCGCCGCTGGCTACTGACGCTCCTCAACGGCCATGACGCGGGCCGTAAGCGCGAAGGTGGGCAGCCGAGGCTGCCCACCGAATCGGGATCAAACTTTTTCGACCTGGCCGAATTCGAGTTCGACCGGGGTGGATCGGCCAAAAATCGTGACCGACACACGCACACGCGATTTTTCGTAGTTGACTTCTTCGACGGTGCCGTTGAAGTCCGTGAACGGGCCTTCCTTGACGCGCACCATCTCGCCGACTTCGAACAGGGTCTTCGGGCGCGGCTTTTCGACGCCTTCCTGCATCTGCGACATGATCTTCTCGACTTCCTTCGGGGAAATCGGGGTCGGGCGGTTACGCGCACCGCCGACGAAACCGGTGACCTTCGCCGTGTTCTTCACGAGGTGCCACGTTTCGTCCGTCATTTCCATTTCCACCAGCACGTAGCCGGGGAAGAAACGACGCTCGGTCACTGCCTTGTGGCCGCCTTTGACTTCGACCACTTCTTCGGTCGGGACCAGGATCTGACCGAATTTGTCCTGCATGCCAGCACGTTCGATGCGCTCCTGAAGCGCACGTTGCACGCTCTTCTCCATACCGGAGTAGGCGTGCACGACGTACCAACGCTTTCCGCTCGGGGATGCCGGAGTATCGCTCATATCATTTCCAACCCAGAATCGCCGAGAAAATCACCCATTCGATCGATTTGTCGCTCAACCAGAGGAAAATCGCCATCACGAGCACGAAACCGAACACGACGAGTGTGGTTTGCGTTGCTTCCTTGCGGGTGGGCCATACGACCTTCCGGACTTCCTTGTACGAATCCTTGGCAAACGCGATGAGGCTCTTGCCAGGGGCGGACATCAGCCCGACGGCCACGCCGGCGATGATACCTACCGCCAACGCGGCACCGCGGACATACCACTGCTGATTGGACAGCCAGAAGAAGCCCACGAATCCGGCCAACACCAGCAATACGCCCAGGGCCAGCATCAGCTTATCGCCGGAGGTATTTACAGTTTCGACGGATGGATTCGCCATAACACCTTAAAACAAATGCCACGTGGGACACGTGGCGATTTTTGGCAGGGGCAGAGGGAATCGAACCCCCAACCTTCGGTTTTGGAGACCGACGCTCTGCCAGTTGAGCTATACCCCTAAACCATGTTGGGGCCGGCTGATGCCAGCCCCAAAACTGTCGATCAACGAATAACTGGCTTACTCGATGATCTTGGCGACGACGCCGGCGCCGACCGTACGGCCGCCTTCGCGGATCGCGAAGCGCAGACCTTCTTCCATCGCGATCGGAGCGATCAGCTTCACCGTGATCGACACGTTGTCGCCCGGCATCACCATTTCCTTGTCCTTCGGCAGCTCGATCGAGCCCGTCACGTCCGTCGTACGGAAGTAGAACTGCGGACGGTAGTTGTTGAAGAACGGCGTGTGACGGCCGCCTTCGTCCTTGCTCAGCACATACACTTCAGCCGTGAAGTGCGTGTGCGGCGTGATCGAACCCGGCTTCGCCAGAACCTGGCCACGCTCCACGTCTTCACGCTTCGTGCCGCGCAGCAGGATACCCACGTTGTCGCCTGCCTGACCTTGGTCCAGCAGCTTGCGGAACATTTCAACGCCCGAGCAGGTCGTCTTCACCCACGTCTTGATTCCGACTATTTCGAGTTCATAGCCTACCTTCACGATGCCGCGCTCGACACGACACGTCACCCCCGTACCACGGCCCGAGATCGAGAACACGTCTTCCACCGGCATCAGGAACGCGCCGTCAACTGCACGCTCCGGCGTCGGGATGTACGTGTCCAGCGCGTCGGCCAGGCTCATGATCGCCACTTCGCCCAGCTCGCCCGTGTCGCCTTCCAGCGCCAGCTTCGCCGAACCCTTCACGATCGGCGTGTCGTCGCCCGGGAAGTCGTACTTCGACAGCAGTTCGCGAACTTCCATCTCGACCAGCTCGAGCAGTTCAGCGTCGTCCACCATGTCGCACTTGTTCAGGAACACGATGATGTACGGAACGCCAACCTGACGCGCCAGCAGGATGTGCTCACGCGTTTGCGGCATCGGGCCGTCTGCTGCCGAGCAAACCAGGATCGCGCCGTCCATCTGCGCCGCGCCCGTGATCATGTTCTTCACATAGTCAGCGTGGCCCGGGCAGTCGACGTGTGCGTAGTGGCGGTTAGCCGTTTCGTACTCGACGTGCGCCGTATTGATCGTGATGCCGCGCGCCTTTTCTTCCGGTGCCGCGTCGATCTGGTCGTATGCCTTCGCTTCGCCGCCGAACTTCTTCGTCAGAACCGTCGTGATCGCTGCCGTCAGCGTCGTCTTGCCGTGGTCAACGTGACCAATCGTACCAACGTTCACGTGCGGCTTGGTCCGCTCAAACTTTTCCTTGGCCATTTTCAACTCCCAAAAGGAATTTCACAGGTTGCGCCGCGCGCAAACAAGACACTGACTTTTTACTGCTGGTGCCCATGGGCAGGATCGAACTGCCGACCTCTCCCTTACCAAGGGAGTGCTCTACCACTGAGCCACATGGGCGCTACGCTTCAACTTAGCGGTCTGGAGCGGGTGAAGGGAATCGAACCCTCGTCGTAAGCTTGGAAGGCTTCTGCTCTACCATTGAGCTACACCCGCACGGGCCACTAACGATTCCTTACCGCTCACTGCGCTGATATCTTGGTGGAGGAGGTTGGATTCGAACCAACGTAGGCGTAAGCCAACAGATTTACAGTCTGCCCCCTTTAGCCACTCGGGCACCCCTCCGTAGAGAACTGACGATTATGGGGGTGCATCGCACTCCTGTCAAGCATATCCGGAAGATTATTTTCACTTTCTTCCCGACTCCTGCTTCCCGCCGATCCCCGCCCTTGCCCGGCTAAGGCAAGCGCGAGATGTTGCCGACCGGCGCCACATCTTCGTCAGACTCCGCCTTCAGCGCGGATCTGCATCTGCGCTAAAAACGAAAGACCGCCATCATACGGCCTCTTTCGCACAATGCCAAGCGGGTAGACACAAAATTTCGGCAAATTTCGTGCCGGGCGTGTTCGGCCAGCCGGGCGTCGGGGCTTCACGGGAGGTTAGTTAGCGCTTCTTGCAGGAAATAGCGGCTTTGCAGCGGGCACTGCAGGGTACCTCCCCGATCCTCCAGGCCAACATGAGGACAAAGGCTTTCGCGCCCTTTCGGCGATCGGGGCGAGCCGGTCTCATCGCCGAATTCGATCACCCTTGCGTTCGACGACTTTCCCGAGGGGCACGATATCGTCCCGAATCGCCGGCCTCCCTCCAGTGCCCATCTCCACGCCCCCAGCCTGCTTCCTTCATATGCCGCGCATGCTCTGTAGCGGCATTCCTTTGTGGTGCAGCGACGTGCCGCGGCTTCGGCAGACGCTTGGTGCCCGCTCGAGGCCGATCGGGACGATTCGACAGCCGGCACTCTCGGCTGCACCGGCGTTACCGGCGGCGTGCTCCGCGGTTGGGGAGCATCAACGATTGAAGCCAGCGCTCGATTCCTTGATGTGTGGGTCGGCACGCGCCGGCTCTCGCGCGGCACAACAGCGGAATCGGGAAGCGATGGCTCGATGCCGTCTCGAGGGATGAACCCGACGGTTCTGCACGTCCCGCTGCCCTGCTTGCGGGCACTGCTGGCGACGCGCGCCCTGGTCCAGGCCTCTCTCTGGCCTTGCTACCGCCGCGAACGTTCCGCCGGCCGGCATCGCTGTGTCTCGTCGTGCAAACCGCTCAGCGTCAGCATCGAATCGGCATCGCGGCGAATCTTCGGCGTACACCGAGACATCACAACTGTTCGTACGGTGCCCGCCACGTCCAGCTGCGCTCCCAATTTCGGCGCCGCGCTCCACGGATGAGCCGCCGTCACGCCACACGCTCCCAAAGACATTGGAAAGCGAATAGATGGCGCAGGAGCGTCGACATCCGACGTGCGCTGCCCGGCAGTGTTCGAGCTGCCCCGGACTCACGACCGGAACACGACACTGCAGCCTCCATCTGCGGGAGACTCTCTGCCCGGCGATCCGAATACGGTACGCACAAAACGCGCTCTAGACGTCGACGCCTCTAGACGTCGACGCCGACAGCACCCCCTTCACATCGACGGGAAAGGGTGAGGTCACGTAGGTGAAGCTACCCATCCGCTCATCGGCGAAATTTACGCGTTACGGAACGGTCAACGGGTGGCCGTCGAGAAGAATCGCACCGCTTTTTGATCGTCTTTGGCCCCGCGATACGCACACGGCTCGGCGGACCGTCGACCGCGACTCAAGCGTAGGTCGCGGTCCGATAGGGTTATTTCAGGGGAGATATAGCGAGTTAGAACGGAAATGCCGCCTAATAGCAACGCCGCGCCTCCCTGGCGCGACGCAGCCCGGTTGCGTGGTTTCGCGAGGAACGCACGCACATTTGGCGCTTGCGACAAGAGAGCCGGACGCGCGGACATCCCGCCCGTTCTTGCCACCAACCCGCGGGAGATAGAGCGAGCGCAGGGCGCATCCGCTGCCACGCGATATACGCAGCGCACCGAGGCAGAAGACGCGCTCGATACACCGGCGATCAAGGCGCGTTGATCGATTATCGGGTGACGGGGGTTAGCCAGACCTGGCGGGCGCCTGTGTCGAGCAAGGCCGGACGGAAGATTACTCTGGCGAAGTTGCCCAAGGCGATTTCTCGCCGCGGACCTGATGGCCGCCGACACAAACGAAAAATAGAAGGTTCGGGATTTCAGCAACATCAGTTGCTGACGTACAGGCATCCCGACGGGCGAGATGCAGTTGGCCAATCTCGAGGAGACGATTTCGATTTGAGCCAACGCCTTCGACACCCAACTCGTGCCACACGGCGCTTCGCCGCATGCTTTTTTGGCGCGCCAATGCAAAAACCCCCGCCTTGTCGGGCGGGGGTTTCTGGCTTGAGGGGAGCCTGACGATTACCTACTTTCACACGGGAATCCGCACTATCATCGGCGTAGAGTCGTTTCACGGTCCTGTTCGGGATGGGAAGGGGTGGGACCGACTCGCTATGGTCATCAGGCAAAGGGGGT
>NZ_JAKWFH010000038.1:0-78012 GCF_029522185.1 Burkholderia sp. IO2
TGTCCGATCACGCTCGCTTCACGATCGAATCCGGCGTGAAGGTCTTCTTCGCGGACCCGCACAGCCCATGGCAGCGTGGCACGAACGAAAACACGAACGGCCTTCTACGACAATACTTCCCAAAGGGTACCGACCTATCCCGGTGGAGCGCTCGAGAGATTCAAGCCGTTGCAAATACATTGAATACCAGGCCCCGGAAAGCGCTCGGCTGGAAGACGCCGGCCGAAGCTCTGGACGAGTACCTGAAATCTGTTCAACAATTTAGTGTTGCGACGACCGGTTGAATCCGCCCAATACGCCAGTCGAGCACATAGGAATCTGGCCGCCGAATTCGGCATGACAGTCTCGATGAGCCGGCGTGCCAACGCGTGGGACAACGCGCCGATGGAGAGCTTCTTTAAAACTCTGAACGTCGAGCGCATTTACCAAACGCGCTACGAAACCCGCGCTCAGGCTCGCCTGGACATCGTCGACTGGATCGAAGGCTATTACAATCGGCAGCGCATGCACACGTCGATCGACTACCTCACTCCCGTCGAATACGAAACCCGACGCGACGCTGCATGACATGCTGAACGTGAAAACGAGGCAGGGTCAATCCGGGTGGGCGTGAATTGTGCGGACAGTGTCTGCACAATCCGGTCTGCAGGCCACGTCAAGTAAAAAGCTCGCATCTGCGCGAGATTGCGCCATCCGAAACCACGACCGAATCACTCTGACAGCCCAGCGCCCAAACGGCGGATCACCGCGTCGCCATAAGCGGGCCGCCCCTTCCCGCCCTGCTCGAACTCAACGATTCGTCGCCCGATCTCCCAATATGTCGCCGTCATCAGGGCGTTCACCGTGCGAGCCGTCGCTTCGCGCGACGACGCAACTACATCGGCAATTTCACGGTGCAGTCCGGCATAAGCGGCCTGCCCGACATCGAGCTGCGTCACAGTGCGTTCACCGCGTCCTTAAACGCCTCGCGCCGTAGCCCAGTATCACCGACTCCGTCATTTCCCGCAGGATAGCTTCCGCTACTTCACCGTTGCCAATGGCATGAACAATGCCAGCGGGTCGCTAGTCAGCGGCGCGAAGCCGAAATGCCGGTAGAACGCCGCCGCCGTTTCGTCCTTTGCGTCGATCGTCAGAGCCACCGCAGCGATTTCGGACTTTGCGGCACGTTGCAGCGCGTTGACCAGCAGCGCTGCGCCGAGTCGCCTGCCGCGATATGCCTGATCGACGGCCAGGCGCCCCATGCGCACCACCGGGATCGCAGGATAACGGGGCAACTTGCGCGCGATGGCGTGCGGCAAATCCGTGAGCGCGACGCTGGCGGCAGACAGTGTGTAGTAACCCGCGACGACGTTGCCGTCGAGCATCACGAAACAGGCGGCCACCCTGCGGCGTACGTCCTGCGTAACCACCTCGCGCAGATATCGATCAAGCGCGGGCGTGCCGCATGCGAATCGAGATCGATCATGAGCCGCCTCAAGGGCGGCCACTACCAACTGCGCACCGCTCATGCGTTACGCAGCAGTTGGTCGTGAAGATCGATCGCGCGCTTGAGCGCGTCGACCGGCTCGGCGGGCGTCAGGATCGCGTGCGCGAACCGTTCCGATTCCGCAACCGACAGGCGGATCACTTCCGCGTCAGCAATCGCGCGTTGCGCCGCCTCCCGGGCGGCCGAGACGACGAAATCGGACATCGTGCGCCCCTGAATCTCGGCAGCGCGCCGGATCGCCGCGTGCACATCCGTTTCGATGCGGGCCTCAAATCGTGTGGTAGCCATGGTCACTCACCTCCTGACGCCATTGTACGGAAAATTGCCGGGGCGATCAAGGTGTACGGAAAATTGCCGAGTCACTAGTGCCAGTGTCGCGGCATTGATGGCTTCAGCGGTCATCGGACCGTTGCCGAACTGCTCAAGCAGCTCGGCCGGAATCGCCGGCAGAGCCGCCGGCTGGGCTTTCGGTTTGCGAGGCATACACTCTCCTTGAGAGCATGTTATGCCTTAAACACGAAATTCCTGACAGGCCCGACGATCCCGCCTCTCAACGAAGCGCCGGTACGCGCAGCACTGCAGCACTGGGTTTAACGTTGATTCCAATATTATTTGACTTCCCTCCGCCACTACCCCCGCCCTCTGCCTCCGTGCCGTTGCGGCTTGCCCCCCCTGACGTCGAGGTGCCGGACGACGTCGGGTTTCCCGTGATGGTGATAACGTCACCGTGTGCAGGCGTTCCGCTGATCGTCAACGTGATGGGGGAACTCTCGTTATCCATGGTGACTTGTGTATTTGGCTTGCCCGGGCTCGCGATCGCATCCAGCGGAAATGTCTTCTTCATTGCAAACGAGACGACGCCATTTTTGGATGAAGCGGTTACGTTGGCCGCCTTAAAATCGCTACTCGCAGTGACCGCGGATGCTACGCTGTCCGCGACCGCCGCCGCGGATTGCCCCCCCTGCGGCACCGTGTATTTCACACTGATCGACTGACGGCCTGACGTAGCGGTCTGCCCTGACTGCGAGGGTTGCAACGCAACCGATATGGTGCCTTCTGCCCACGCAAGCGAACATTCATTGTGGTATGAAAGGATCATGCTTCTCTCGGCGTAGACGTCGAGGTGGTCCCGCCCATTCTGGTCCAGCCCGTTCAGATACGCGATATATTTTTGGATGTCAGCCTGATAAGTCGACTGTATAGATTGAGCGACGTGCGAAATAGACAGGGTGTTCAAATAGTTGGCGCTGATGCCAGTCTTTGCAGCACCGAATACGGTGCTGCCAGCGGTAAGGGAATGAACGACGGTGAGCGGAGTAAACACGGTCGCCAAGGTAGATGAAATAGTCCCCAGCACATCGAATGCAAACCCCGATCCGGCCATCTGCGAGTACAGCGAATTGACGAAATCAGCACATTTCGATTGAGAATCCTGGACGAGCGAATTGACAGCCTGAAAGTTTGATAGCGACCGGCTCGGCGTCCCGCTTTTGTCCCCGGACTGAACACTCGAAGCTCCATCGGGGGTGGCGGGTTTTGGCTGCTTCTCCGCCAGCGCCTCGCTGGCCGTCATCAAAGGCTTCGCTGTCAGTTGAAAACTACGTGGCACGGTTGAGCAGCCGGCGGTCAGAACGAGGAGCAGCGATATTGCCAGGTAAGTGAGTTTCATGACTTCCCCCGTCATTTCGAGTTCTTGTAATCGAGTAGCGCCACCGCTTGGCGCAGCGAACACACGTCAAGCGGCAGGCTTCGGGGGACGCACTGGGTGCATAACCGACTCGGGGCACGACGGCAGTGGATGCAAGATCTCGGAGAATCCCGGCGAGTCAATGCTTGGCACCGTAGACAACGATGGAGCCGGCCGCGCGTCGGACAATCCGACGTCACTCGCACGTAGGCGCCACTTCCTATTCCAAGCACGCGCTTCCTTCTTAGTCAATCCCGATTCGGATATCGCATCGACGAAGAACGCGACGTCACGCCCCAGGCGATCGTCATTCACATTCGAGGTTGGAAACAACTGCGAGAAAGCTCGCCGCACGTTGGGTGGCGTGTGGGGTAGCCCCTTTGAGGAAAGAAGCTTGCGAATCTTCATAGCCGAGACACCAGAGTCGTCCGGCGGTGACGACTGCGTCGACCGGTCAAGGAAAAAACCGTAGTCAACCTCTGTCGGCGCGACACCCAGCGTCCGATACAGCTGGAAAAACGATCGCATTTTCGATGCGTCGCTAACGGGCGAAGCATAGTGCTGCTGATAGGCCATGCGCACAGCAGCGAACGAACCGAAACGCGCAAATCCGTTCGTCCACACCGCCCGTCGCTGATCATCCGCGAAAACGGAGCACAAAAACCTGCGTGCAGACTCACCGTTCAAGTGAACGAGCTTGCGCAATGCGCTGGCCTCACTGCCGAATGCCTGGTCAACAAGAGCGGGGGCGCTAGCATCGACACGCGCGACGATCCACTGCACTTCCCGGCCGCCTCCGGCCGTGGCGCCACGCGGCCCCCAGGTTACGAAGCTTGAACGATCGTTGCTGAAGCACGTTTTCTCTGGATGAGCAGACGACCAAAGTGGCTTGCTCTGACAGAAGTTCCATTCGAGATGATCGTAATCGGTCGCCTCGTAGGTGAGGACCAGCGACTGCGCCCGTTCATCGGCCGAAGGCGGAGGCACGTCGGGAAGCAACTGCTTCCACAGTTCCAGTGTCAACTCCCCCTTGAACGCCGGAGATCCGTCAGGGAGCTTCTTCTTCAATGGCGGGCACGCCGCGACGACCTTCACGACTCCCGCGGAGCCAGCACCGAACACGCCGTCTGCCTTAAGGCCTGGAGCGCCGCAACCATGCGCCACGCCGTCGAGGGCCGCTTGTGCACGAGCGACCTTTCCAAACTTCCCGTCGAAAATTGCTCGATCATGGACCGCGTAAAGCGTGACGTCCTCCTGCGCATGCGCGGCGACGACATAGCCTCCCCCACACGCGGCCGCCAGAACGGCCGTTGTTGCGAAGCGAATCATTGTTATCCCCCGCCGAACCGATCTATCGTGATTGTTTCTGCTTCGCACGCCTGCATCTCGTACGTAACACAAGCATAGACGGTACTCGAGAGAGGGCCAACCAGATTCTTACCCCGATCCGTTGATCAAAATGAACTTGTCACCGGTTGCGAAGGAAAATTGTCAGTACGCAAGTCGACGGCGACCAAAGGATACGAAACTACCGGAAATGCATGAGTTTGAACGTCGCGAATTGAAGTCGTCACTGGCCTTGGCCTTGGCCTTGCAACGCTCGATGTCGGCTCCCCCGCGGCGCCGTTGCAGCGCCGGCAACCCGTTCAAACGTTGTGCGAATTCGGAGTTTGGGCAGACTATCGTGCTGTCGTGATAAGGTTCCCTGTCCGCGCGACGCGAAAAGCCCCATCTATCCGATCCTGTGATCGATCTGGCGCGCGCGCCTTAATTCATTGTTACCCTCTCGGAGCGCGACACGCACCCGATCAAGGTATCGCCGCCCTCCCAAGATCTCTACTGCGAGATCGACAAGTGTCGACCATAGCTTGTCGTCGGCGACGACCGTGCCGAACTCAAGCGGAGGTAGATCGTGATTGATGAACCGGGTTACTACCCCTCGGCAGAGCCGCTCGCAGTTGTCCAAGTGACGCCAAGGCGCGGCCCATGGAAGGCGACGTTCGACCATCTGCAAAACCTGATCCGATATCCGCACGTAGCCGAGCCGTTTCTTGTAAGTCTGATTCGTGTCCAGCGACACATACTGCATGCCGAGCCCGTCGGGCTTCCCGCGATGGACGCTAAACCAGCCATCCTGCGCTGCGATGCGGCGCGACACATGGCGCGGCTTGAGAATCTTCGTTTCACCGATGTGCAGTGGATCCTGGCGTTCTTCGTCTGAAATCACGTCCGCCTCATCGCAGGCCAGCATCCAAACAGCTGCAGCAGGAGGCACGCGTCCCTCCGCGGGCTCGTCGGAGGGTTGCTTGATCGCAAACCACAGCGCTGCAAGCGCACTGCCAGACCAGTCGAGCAGTCGCGTCGGCATCGCGTGGTGCTGCGCGATCGCGAGCCAGTCGACTTCGGCGAGATCGAGAGTCGACTCCAGATAACGAATCGCTCGTTGCTTGAACTCCGCCAGCATACGCGCCTCGGTAGTCGGCGTCGTGCACGCGTGTCGTGCAATGCCGGGCTTGAGAAGCCAGTTCTCGCTTCTCTGTCCGCGAAACAAATGGATGTTGTAGCCGAGGTCAGGCGTTCCCGAAACCCATCTGTCTACGTACTGCAGGAAGGTCGCGATGTCACGCGCTTCGCCGAGATACTGAGCGGTCCGGTCTTTGATGTTGGTAGTCAGCATAGGTCCGGTAGGTCAGGCTGCGTCGACAAAAGGATAAATCGGCCTGTCATTACGACCCACCCAGATCATCGAGACGGGCACGTGCTGCCGCAATCGATTGGTGCAGCTTCGCCTCCAGCATCTCGCGTGGCGGGAGCACCGTGAGGTACTCGGCCACGTGGATGCCACTTTTGCCGAGTTCAAGCAATTCGATCTGTTCTTGTTTCTTCCCAGCACACAGGATGATACCGATCGGCGGCGCTTCATCTGGCTCTTGCTCATGCTTTGCCAGCCAGCGCAAGTACAGCTCCATCTGACTCTTATACTCAGCCTTGAAGGCGCCGAGCTTCAGTTCGATGGCAACAAGACGCTTGAGCTTGCGGTTGTAGAACAGCAGATCAAGATAGAAGTCGTCATCGTCGATAGGCAACCGCTTTTGGCGCGCGACGAACGTGAAGCCCGCGCCGAGCTCCAGTAGGAACTGTTCCATCTCGCGCAGGATCGCATCCTCGAGATCACGCTCCAGATAGTGATCATTAAGGCCGAGAAAGTCGAGGATGTACGGATCTTTCAGCACGAGGTCAGGCGTCATCTGCTGCGCGTCGCGGAGGTGTGCCACTTCGCGTCGAATCACTTCGTCGGGTTGCCGCGACAGCGCACTTCGCTCGAACAACATCGACTGCATCCGCTCCTGCAACTGCCGCGACGACCAGCGCTCCAGGCGACAGAGTTCAATATAGAAGTCGCGCTTGAGCGGGTCGTCGACGTATATCAACATCTTCAGATGGGTCCAGCTCAATTCTCTCCGCAGTGCGGAGAGAATTGGTTCATCCGGAAACACCTCGGCCGCGCGGATGCAGTGACGCAATTGCTGCTCGCTCCAACCCCGGCCGTACTCAGCTCGCAGTTGTCGTGCGAGCGCGGGGAGGATCTGTTGTCCGTAGCCCGCGCGCTCCCCGCCCAGTACATCATCTCGGATGCGACGACCAACCTGCCAATAAAGTAGGGTCAGTTCCGCATTGACGGCCGCGGCCGCCCGGGCGCGCGCCGAATCAATCATGCGGCGGATGTCGGTCAAGAGGGATGCGGGGACGAGTTCGGTCATCTTGTTGGGAATGGAGGAATCGGCGGGCCGGCGTGCGCCAGCAGTAGTCACGTTACCGGAATCTCAGCAACGGCGGAACCCTGCTGGGCGCTCCCAATTCTCTCCGCA
Source organism: Burkholderia sp. IO2 (assembly GCF_029522185.1). Taxonomy (NCBI): domain Bacteria; kingdom Pseudomonadati; phylum Pseudomonadota; class Betaproteobacteria; order Burkholderiales; family Burkholderiaceae; genus Burkholderia; species Burkholderia sp. IO2. Next base: position 7,043 of record NZ_JAKWFH010000038.1, read on the forward strand.
CCGCGGAGAGAATCCAGCCATCTTCCCGCAGAAGCCCTCGCCCCCTCACCGCGCTAACTGTGGGTGCGCGCAATTGAACTTCGGCGTCGCCAGAGAAGAAGCCACCCTCCAGTCGCCCGGCCCGGATCGAAGAACCTCCAGGCCCGCGTGTGACGCAATGCCCTATGAACCCACCCACCGGCACGTCGTCGCCCGGGCCAGAAATACAGGGGCGCCGAGACGGTGGCGGCAGCGTTTTTCGATCGCGGCGGCGGGGGCGCTCGATACCCTTCGGACAGGGTGCCGCGCCCGCGCGGGCGTCGCCTATGTCCCAAAGTAAAGGGTAACATAGCCCTTAATATGTTCCCCTTCATTTCGCTAGACGCCGTCTCTCGAATGCCTTCTTCTTAACGCGATTGCGCGGCACTAAACCTACGGCAAAATTGTTCAGTTAAGAACAGCGGCATCGCCGCCATTAAAGCCGCAATGTCCGGCTGAAATCGACTTTCATGTCGCCATGAAATGAATACTTGGTATGTCGGATGCCCCCCAGATCCAAATGCCCGATACGCTCGAGCATTCCGAAGCCGGGGTAATACGCGTCGACCCACCCTTGACCGGTAACGCGCGCTCCGTGATCGCGCGAACACACGAACCGACGGCGCCCGTTCGTGAACACGAAGCTTCCGCCGGCTAGAGAGACCGTCGGGCTGAAAATCAGGCACGTGCTGAGGGCCGCAACTCACCGTGCCTTCGAGCCGTGAAAATACGCATAATACGAATTCACTGTATCAGGAGGCTGTCATGTCCACCATCACCGCCATCGATCTGGCGCGCCACACCCGCCAGATTCTCGACCGAGTTGCCCGCTAGGTCGAACGCAACCAGACCGTGATCGCGCGCCTGATGCCCGCCGAACCCGCGATGAACGCCGCCCAGGCGCTCGCCGGTCTGCCGATGATCGTTGCCGAGGCCGCGGCCCGTTGGCTACACGACAGCCGCACCGGCTTCGAAGACGGAGTGCGTGACCCGTGGGCGTGATCATCGACAGCTGCGTGGGGTCGGGCTCGCCGGCGGAATGGTCGCGCCGTGCGCGGTGATCGATGCAGCCGGAGATACGCCGGTGTTTATCTCGACGATCTTGCTCGGCGAACTGGCGTTCGGCGCGCAGTCCTGCGCGAATGCGGCCTAGCGCGCGCCGCGCACCTGCGCCTCGAGCGCCGGCCTGCGCTGGACATCACGCGCCACACCGCGGCCGCGTTCGGCGTGCTGGCCGCCGCCGTCGAGCAAACCGGCCGCTCGCCGCGGCCCCACTGCAACGACCTGTGGATTGCCTCGCAAGCGATTGAGCACGGCTACGCACTGATGACGCTGAACGTGCCGGATTTTGCGGACCTGCCGGGACTGAGCGTGATAGTGCCGACGAGCGCCGGCACCAGCTGAATGGGATCACCAAACCAGCTATAGGCACCGACATCCGTTTCGACTAGACGTGCTTGCATAGCAAATCAAAACCGCACCCGCACCCCGGCTCCGACGCCATTTCCTGATGAGGCATGCGTAATCGTGTCATAGCGCCACGCCGCGTAGATGTCTGTGCGCTTCGACAGTGGATAGTCGTAGCCCAGCGCGAACGTCGACCACCGGATGTCGAAACCGGTGACAGGACGCCGACGGGTGCCCGCCCACGACAGCAGCATACTGCCCATACCGAATCGCGCGCTTGCTCCCACCTGCACGGTGTCGTCGGTCACGTTGCTATTGTTGCTCACCCGCTCGTACTGGAACATGAGCTTCGTCGCGTCGATCCGATAGGCACCGCCGACAAGCCATGCCGTTTGTGCCGTCGCACCGTTAAGAAAAAGCGAAGCTGTGTGCAAGCTTTGCACCGCAGCCGTTGCCGAAAACGAACCGGCGAAGTAAAGGACGTTGGCACTATAGTTCGCCTGTCCAGCATGGCCAGCCACACCCGCATTGCTATAGAGCAGGCTTCCAGAGAGCCCGCCGACCTCCGGTGTCTGATACAACACCGAACTGTCGATCGCCGTATCGCTTTGCACGGAAGCCGCCCCCATGGCGGAGCCCAGGTATCCGTGGGAGATCATCGGCGAGAACGCGAACGAGTTACCGAACGGATTGAAGAGTAACGTGGAGACGAACAGGGGTGCCGTATTGCGCCCGACCGTCACTTCCCCAAAGCCTCCGCTCAGTCCGACAAAGGCATTGCGACCGAAGAATGACTGACCATTGAATGAACCGAGCTGACCAGCGTTGACACGGAAAAAACTCTCCAGCGTGAATATCGCCTTCATGCCGTGACCAAGATCCTCCGATCCAGACACGCCCCAATATGACGTCGTCATCCCGCCTGAGCCAACCTGCCAGGCACTGCCAGCGGCGCCTGGCGCATGCGTTTCGCCAACAAAGGCGTCGATCAAACCGTAAAGCGATACCGAAGACTGGGCGTGGACGACGCCCGGGATGCCCCACATCCCAACCGAAACAGCGCAAGCGCGCGCCAAGCCCCAAACTATCTTCCGCATAGGTTCTCCTCCTCGTTGTTCGAATCGATCGCGCGCAACCGGGGCGACGCGTCTACGCGGACACGACGCGCGCGAGCGGCCGACCGTGCTCGGCCAATGCGACGGCCACCACGAGTTCATCCGGCGCAGGAGAATCCGGCACAATCAGCGACGCGGTATCGAAGTGATCGAAGTTCCACATGTCAACCGCGCCATGCAACGGAATGTCCAGACACGCACCTGCGGCGCCGCGCTTCGTGACTGACGGAATGAGCGAGGTGGTCCCCGGTAGACAGGCGCGTATCGCCTTGCCCATTCGTGGATGTAACAGCGCGGCCGCACACTCGAGCGGCACCGCCGTGCCCACCAAGGCGGCCTTGCCGTACACTTGAATGGCCCCGCGTTGCACGCCCAGTGCACATCGGGCGTGCTCGGTCAGCGACGTCCCCAGCTCCGCACCGAGCTCGTACAGAGGCTCAAGAGGATCATCTATTCGCCAGTTCTGCCGTGACAGGACCGCAGCTGCAATGGCCTGGCGGTGCGCTGGATAGATTGCGGTGCCCAGCTCGGCACGCCGCTCAACCAGATGCACCACGATCTTTGCGATTTGAACGCTCACGAGGTTACCTCCGTGGCTACCGCCGCGTGCTCACCCTGAAACAGGGGCGCCGCGGGAAACGCGCCGCGCGCCGACTCGTAGGCGCGTGCGGCGCGCAGCACGAGTGCATCCGCGTGCAGGCGCCCAACGATCTGCACCCCCGTGGGCAAACCACCGGGCAGGCCGCACGGTACGCTCGCGGCAGGCAGCCCGGTCTGGTTGCACCACGATGTCTGCTGAGGTGCCGTGAGCAGTGTCTTCGGCAACCCGGGCACCGGCAATGGGCCGCAATGAAACACCGGTGTCACGAGCAAGTCGTAGCCCTCGAAGAACGCGGCCATCTCGACACCCAGCAGATGACGTGCACGCAACGCACCGGCAAGTTCTGGCGCGGTGACTTGCAGACCGGACTGCACAAGAACCTGTACGTCCGAGTCGAGCTGTGCACGTTGCGCCTCGCTCATCGCGCATGCACGTTGCGCAAAGAACACCGACCACTGAATCGCGTGCATGCGACTGTCCAGATAATTGGCCAGCGGCTTCACATCGACTTGCTCGACGTGCGCACCCAAGGCCTTGAGCACGTCCGCGGCCTGCGCGACACTTGCAGCGACCATGGGGTCGACCGTCACGCCCGCAATGCCAGGGCAATACGCCACGCGCAGCCCGGCGACGCCATCCTCCAGTCCAATGCGATAGTCCACCGGGCGAACTGACTCTGACCGCAAAGGCTCGTGCACTCCCGATGCAACGCTAAGCATCAACGCGGCGTCACGCACATTGCGCGCAATTGGCCCGAGCGTGGACAGTCGCGTCCAGGAGCCGGCTACGCCGGTCGGCACGAGATCGAACGTGGGCTTAAAGCCTACGACGCCGCTCCAGCACGCCGGCACACGAATCGACCCGCCGCCGTCGGTGGCCAGCGACAAAGGACCCATGCCAAGTGCGACCGCAACTGACGAGCCGCCGCTGCTGCCACCCGGCGTCACGCGCCGATCCCAAGGATTGCGGGTAATGCCGGTGAGCGGGGAGTCCGTCACAATCTTGTTGCCGTATTCCGATGTCGTCGTTTTTCCGAACAACAATGCCCCGGCACGGCGCAAGCGCGAAACCGCAGGCGCATCGCTACGTTGCAGTGTGTCCGGGCTCGTCAATGAGCCATACCGCGTCGGAAATCCTTGTACATCGATGAGATCCTTGACCGATACCGGCACGCCATCGAGTAGCCCGAGCGGCTCGCCGCGCATCCAGCGCTGCTCCGATTCGCGCGCTGCCTGCAGCGCCATATCTGCATGGAAGCTGCACATGCAATTCACGAGCGGATCAAACCGCTGGATGCGCTCCAGCACTGCCTCCATACACTCACGTGGCGACAGTGCATGACGTCGATACTCGACAAGCAACGTCTCTGCACTCATCATGGATATATCATTCATATCGCACTCCTTAGTGATATAGACAAAGTAATGACGGGATGTCGTGGCCGCTTTATCCCTGACAGGTCGGTAAAATCGGTCCGACCGAATCCAAAAGCGCAAAGCCGTTATCCGCCTGCGCCTGAGCGATGCGCGTCATGCATGTGACGTGATCGCCCACTCGGCTCACGCCCGTCTTACCGCGCGGCAAATTCAGCGAAATGCCCGACAATGCCGCCTTGACATGCATGACTTCGACGCTGCCAGCGTCTTGCGCGGCCTGCGCAAAGAGTCGAATACCTGCGTACGTGCATTCCCCGTGAGGCAGCATCACCGCATAGGGGCCTAACCGCGGCGCACGGGTGTTGGCCACGCGCGCGGTGTAGCGCGCAAGAAAGCGATGATTTTCAGCGCTATCGATGCTCATAAAGTACGATGACACACCGATGGCGCCCGTTGATGCGCCCGCAGTTGCAATCGATAGCGATTCGTGCGCGATGTCCGTGACCAACTGCGGCCTCATCGCAAACGACCGATACTGTTTGACAAACGTGACCGGATCATCGCCGATGCTGTGCCATACCAGTTGCGGCTGCTGTGCTGCAATTCGTTGAAGCACGGCACCATAATCGCGCGTGCCGAACGGCAACCAGTACACGTTCAACAAGCGGCCACCGTGGCGAGATACGGCCGCCTCCAGCGCGGGCACCAGCACCTTGCGGTTGCTGCCGACGTCCGAGACGACCGCGCTGACACTCTTTCCACCACCACGCATGAGCCACGTAATGAGCGGTTCGACCCGCTGAGCAACACTCAGACCGGTACTTAACAACAGCGGATCACAGCGACCCTCGTCGAAATTCGGATAGACGACAAGACGCGCGGCCGTCTTAGCGGCCTGCAGCGCCGCCTCGCGCTCGGACGGCAGCACCATGCCTGTGAGCATCGCCACTTCGTCACGCATCAATAGCTGCCTGGCTTTCTCGAGCGTCACTGCCGTCGACATCTGCGTATCTTCGACGGCCAGCTCGAGCGGCCGCCCAAGCAGTCCGCCAGCAGCGTTGATTTCTTCAATGGCGAGCATCGCACAGTGCCGATTGGTTTCCCCGACCCGGGTAAGTGGGCCGCTCAACGGCGCAAGCAATCCGATCTTGATCGGCGCCGCTGCTCGGACAAGGTTCGGACAAACGGCGGCGCTGAACGCCCCAAGCGCGCCCCACAGGGCAGATCGCGAAAAGTCACGTCGATTCATGTAGGTTCTCTTTCAATGAACGCCGCTTGCGAATCAGCCGTTCGTTCAGCAGCAGGTGACAAGAATTGGGCCAACGGGTGCGCGCTGTCCGTGCCGCGGTGCGGTTCGATCTTTCCCGCATGGGCGAGCCGCCCGTTCTTGAGCACAATGCATCGCTGCGCGCAGCGCAACACGAGGTCAAGATTCTGTTCGACAAGCAGCACCGCCAGCTTCGAACGACGGCACAGCACCGGGATTACATCGCCGATCAGCTCGACAAGATTGGGTTGCACGCCGTCAGAAGGCTCGTCCAGCAACAACAGTTTCGGTCGACCACACAACGCACGCGCGATAGCCAGTACCTGTTGCTCGCCGCCCGACAACGTCCCGCCATGTTGCGAGAGCCGCGTTTTCAATATCGGGAAGTACTCGAACACCTCATCCAGAATCTCGGCGTCGCCGGCCGCCGCGGTTCCCATCATCAGATTCTCGCGTACCGTGAGCTTCGGAAAAATCCATCGCCCCTGCGGCACCAGCCCGATGCCCAGCCGAGCGATTTCATGCGCGCGCATGCCGTTGATGACGTGCTCGCCAAAGCGAACCGCTCCGCTCACGTGCGGCAAAAATCCCATAATCGCCTTCACAAGCGTCGTTTTTCCCGCTCCATTGCATCCGAGCACCCCGACCACTTCGTTGGGCTGAACGGCAAGCGTGATCTGGTGCAACACAGCAATGTCGCCGTATCCGGCCGACAGATTTTCAATGTGCAGCATGACTTGCCCCCTGCCCCAGATAAATGCGTCGGACTTCCTCGTCCTTCGCAATGTCGTCGTAGCGCCCTTGGCGAACGATTTGGCCGCGGTGCATAACCCACGTCTCGCAATTAAGCGACTGCACGAAACGCAGGTCATGTTCGATGGCAAGTACCGCACACTGCTCACGCAGGCGGTGGATGAGATGCACAAGCCGCTGAGCATCAGTGGCGGATAAACCCGCAGCAGGCTCGTCGAGCAGCAACAATGCGGGGCGACACATCATCGCCATGCCGATTTCCAACCACTGGCGCTCGCCGTGTGGCAGATGCATCGCCAACATGTCGGCTTGCGCGGCAAGTCCGATTTGCTCGAGAACGCCATCGAGGTGCCGCATCGAAAACGCCTGTCGATTCGACACACCGAGCGCAGCCACTTCGAGGTTCTCGCGTACGCTCATCATCTGGAAGACATTTGTTCCCTGGAATTTCCGTACGACGCCGCGCCGGCAGTATTGATACATCGGTCGGCCGGTCATTCGCTCACCTGCGAGGTACAGCTCGCCAGCCCCAGGCACAATCGCGCCCGACATCAGCCCGACCAGCGTGCTTTTTCCAGCGCCGTTCGGGCCGATGACGCAAAGCAGGTCTCGCGCGCCAATTTCTACGTCAACGCCCGCAATCGCGTTAATGCCGCCAAATGCACGGTACAGTCCGACACCTTTGATGATCGGCGCGTTCATCACGACCCTCCTTCGACGCGCCGCGCACCAGAGCGCGGCATGCGCTTGAGCGATATTCCAGTGAATTGACGCAGTCCCTTGAGCATGTCCCCCAGACGCACACCGTTCGGCAGGCAAAGCACGCACGCAAGAAAAACTGCGCCGAGAATAAGCGGCCACCACTGTGTGCTCAGACTGGACGCACCATGCTTGAGTAGCGTCAGGCCGACAGCGGCGAGCACGGGACCGCCCAGCGAGCCACGTCCGCCTATGGCAACCCAGAGGATGACTTCGGTGGCCAATACCGGTGAAAACACATCGGGCGCAACAACGCCGGCGGTTGCTGCCATCAAGCAACCCGCCACCGCGGCCAACACCGCCGAGGCCATGAACATCAACAGGAGATGCCAGGACGTGTGATATCCACACGCCAGCGCGCGCCATTCGTTCGTCGAGATCGCCGCGAGCACCTTCCCGTATCGGCTGCGACAAAGCAGCCACACCACGCCAAGCAGCGCAACGAGGATTATTGCGACGGCATACCAGGACGCGACCGGGCCGCTCAAATCGAGTGTGTGCCCCGCAAGCTGGAAGGACAGCCCCGGAATACCGAGCAAGCCCGTGTCACCGCCTGTTACCGACTGCCAGCTCGTTGCAAGCTGCTGCGCGATAATCAACACCGCCATACTGAGAATGGCAAAGAAATGCAGCCTCACCCCTGCATACAGCAAGAAGTAACCGAGAACGGCCGCTGCGACCGCAGCACAGGCAAGGCCAGCGAGAAATCCGACTAACGGCGTCTGCCCAAACTGGACCGTAGTCACGGCGAAGCCGTATGCTCCAATGCCGAAGAAGGTCGTGTGACCCAGCGTCAGTACACCGGCACGCCCCCACAGCAGGTCATAACTGAGCGCCAATATCGCCAGAACGAGTGCATCGCGTATCACGGTGAGTTGATACGCCCCAACGACAAACGGCAGAATTGCGCCGGCCACAACGATCGCAAAACCGGTCATAACCGGAGACAGATCGCTGCCGCTCAAGGCGGGCTGTGACAACCAAGTCCGCGCACGAGAAAAATAACGGTCGAACATTGCCTTACCCCTTTCCGAGAAGCTGATGCGCCGCACTAAAGCCGGGGAGCAGACCCTGTGGCCGGAAACGAATCAGGACAATGGATACAATCAGGACAATCGCCGACGCGAGTGACGGATCGACGCGATAGCTGAGCAAGGTCTCGATCGTGCCGACAAAAGCGCTGCCGAGTATGCTGCCGGCCACCGAACCGATCCCCCCCAGCACGATCACGAAGAACGCCTTGGCAAGATAGGACACCCCGAGATGGGACTCCACCGACACCATGGGCGCCACCAGAACACCGGCGAGCGAAGCGAGCGCGGCGCCACCACAAAAGGCCACCCGATTCAGCCTTCTGGTATTGATGCCGACAGCTTCGGCCATCGCCGGATGTTGAATGACCGCACGCAGCTTCGTACCAAAACGCGTCCGAGTGAACAGCACCCAGCATCCAGCGGTAGCAGCCAGTGCCACACCGATCACGAACATCCGATAAGCAGGATAGCTGCCGCCCGGTACGTCAACGGTTGCGTTGAACGGCGCATAGACCAGCATCGGCTGAGTGCCGAAGATCAACTCGATCGCCCTCTGAACGATCAGGCTGACCGCGTAGGTCGCCAGTAGCGTATCCAGTGGACGGTCATAGAGCAGTCGGATGACGAAGCGCTCGAGACACCACCCGAGCCCCGCGCCGACAATCGGCGCGGCGAGCAGCCCAGCCCAGAATGCGTGTTGACCTCCCACGGACTGCGCAACCGCCAATGTGTAAGCCCCCATCGTCACCCACTCGGCATGCGCGAGGTTCACGATATCCATCAGGCCAAACACGATCGCAAGACCCAATGCCACAAGCGTAAGCACGCTAACGTAACTAAGAATGTTTAAGATCGTCGCCATTACTCCAAATCCTGTATTCAATGACCGCCCAACCCACCCAGCCCGCGCCAGGCGTGTGACAGCGAAGCCCACCAAGACGACACAGAGATGATGCATGCCGCCACCCAAACTAAGTAATGCTTAGCCTGCAGACTAAGAAATACTTAGCAAAAAGTCCATTAAAAATTAAGAAACTCTTAGGATGCGTCGGACCTTATCGACATCCTCGATCTTCCCCAAGCGTCTCAGAGAGGCACGTCTACGCTCGGGCCTGAGCCAGGAACAGCTCGGCATCGAAGCCGGAATTGATGAATTCTCGGCAAGCGCACGCGTGAATCAGTACGAGACCGGCAAACACGCGCCCAAGCTTCAGACGGCCCACCGTCTCGCCCGAGTACTCCACGTCCCAACCAGCTTCCTATACGAAGGCAATGACCTCCTTGCGCGGCTTCTCGTCGCGGCTGCACCGCTCCCGCAGGACAGCCTAGAAGCACTTCTCGAATACGCTGAGCGACTGTCACGAACCGCCGCCTCCTGATTCCCGACAACGCCCGAACTAAGAGTTACTTAGCAAACCGGGCAATCGATTCCTGGACACTTGATGCATGTCCAGCGACTCGACCGTCACCTCTGTGTTTTCAAAACGCCTGAAGCAGGCGCGGTTGCGTACCGACCTCACCCAGGAACAGCTTGGCATTCTGGCTGGAATCGACGAATTTTCCGCCAGCGCTCGCGTCAACCAGTACGAGAAGGGCAAGCATGCTCCAACCGTACAGACCAGCCAGCGGCTCGCCCGAGCGCTTCTCATTCCGACAAGCTTCCTGTACGAGGAGGACGACTTGCTGGCCAACCTTCTCCTAATTGCTGGGCGACTGAGCAAAGAAAAGAAGCGGGCCCTAGTCGCCGCGGCAGAATCGCTCGCGCAAGAATAGCCCGTCACTCCCGTCGGTGAATAGCCCAACCACTGCGCACTTTATCAGGGCCCTTGGAGACGAAGTTCGCACACGTCGCCAAACAAAGAAGCTTACCCAAGTAGGCCTCGCGACGCGGGCCAACGTCCATCCGAACACGATCTCTTTGGTTGAGCGTGCCCAAATAGTCCCCAAGATCGACGCTCTGCTTGCGCTTGCTGCAGCCCTCGATACCTCTCTCTCGCAATTGGTTAGAGCAGCAGAGACTCGAGCAGATCTTCGCCAGATCCCGTCGGCCTCACACAAACAACAACCATGAGCCTCTCGCCGGCGGCGATCGGCCAGTCGTTACTCACAATCAGTCCGCCAACGATCGCCGCTGCCTTGGAATAGAACCTCGCCGGCCTCGACCTGACGCGATGAACCGCCACGGAGATCGGTCGGACCGGTACACGCGCAGCTTCGATCTTGACGTCTATTTATTATCATAAATTTACGATCGAATATCTCACCTGGTCAAGCGACAAAATGTCAGCGTTTACCCCGGCAATTCCCTCCAAGCTCCCCGCCTACGTACCCTCTCGATGAGCACCTCGACACTCTTTTAGTTCATTTATTGTAATTAACCGGCGCATTGTGACTGACATGTCGTGAACTTCGGCGGGCATGCGCAGACCATGCGATGGCGGAACCGTGCTGTCGGTGGATGCCGCCTCAGGACGCGTCGCGGCTCATCTGCGTATCGAGTTCGGAGTCGAGCACAAGCTTTTGCCTCAACGCGGCATGTACTTTCCGCAGTTGTGCCTCGGCCTCGTCCATATGCGCGGCCATCAGGCGCTCCACTGCCTGAGCATCGCGCCGCCGTGCAGCCTCGAGAATTGCACGGTGCGCAGCGAGCGTCGTACGGCCGAACGCCTGATAGTCACGCTGCGTGACGTTGCCCGCCACAATCACCAGCGAGTGCAGCATCTGATTGATGATCCGGCAAAGGCACCGCAAAAACGCGTTCGGATGAGCCGCGGCCAGCACGTCGTGAAAATGGATATCCTCGCAGCGCTGATCAAGCGCCTGCTCGTGGCCGGCCACAAACGGCTCGCACACTGAAATGCTGCGCTCGAGTGCTTCGAAATCTGCATCAGTCAAATGCGCTACTGCGCCAGCAGCGACAATCGGCTCGAGCGTGCGTCGCACCGCATAAAGCTCCTCGAGCGTGACGTTCTCGAAGAACAAATAGTTCTGCAGAGCTTGGAATGCCCGCGCAAGCGGCACACGCGTAATTGTGGCGCCTCCCTCGGGGCCTGTACTGAGGCTCACGAGTCCCTGCACTTCCAGTGCCTTGAGCGCATCGCGCATTGAGCCGCGGCTCACGTTGAACATCTGCTGTAGCTCAGCTTCCTTGTTCAGTCGCTTGCCCGGGCGCACCCGCCCGTCGTTAATCCAGCCCTTGATCAGCTCGGCCACCTGATCGCCCCGCTTGGTCGTACGCGGGCCGCGTTTGTCCGGCGGCATAGATTGCGTTTTACGCGTTGCTCGTTGTCGTCCTGCCATGTTAGTCACGTCCGTGGTTGGCCAGCGTCATCCAATATCGGCGCATTATCGGGCATCCCTGTCGTCGCTGGCGAAAATCCGTGGCCGGCCTCACCCAACGCCACCCTCCCTAGGTTGGGAGGTAGCCAACCCTCCCTCAGATGCCTACGCTGCATGTCACACGGCATGGACGCCGCGCAAGCATGTCGTCCATGCCACGCCATCGGCCGGCGCGCGTGCGCCATTCGGAACGATCGGACATGCCAGACGCTCTGCAAACATCACAACCGTGCCATGAGGTCGCAACGCTTAAGGTGGCCTTGGCAGCCTCCGGGCTGGATCTCGATCGCCTATACGCGCAAATACGCGCACATCGCGACGAAGCGGATCGTACCGGACAAATTCCTGCAACGTTCTGGCAAGGCGATACGGTCCGCGCTTTGAATCTGAATCTCGTGCCGAGCCAATTCGGGGGATGTCCCGGGGTGCAATCGCTCGTCTCACGCGTGATGTTGATGGAATATCTGGGCTACGCGGACGCCGCGCTCGCGCTGGCCCTGCCCGGCCCAGGGCTTGCCATGCCTCCGGTTCTCGCGCTCGCCAACGAACAGCAGCAGGCAGCATTCTTCGCAGGCTTTCACAGCGACGCGCCACGTTGGGGTGCGTTTGCGATTACGGAGCCCGATTGCGGGTCCGACGCAACAGCCATGCGGACGTCGGCCCGCAAAACCGCGCACGGCTGGGTGCTCAATGGCACCAAATGTTTCATCACGAACGGCGCGCGCGCGAACACGATCATCACGTTCGCAACGGTCAACCGCAACGCGGGCCGCTTCGGCATCCGGGCATTTCACGTCGAGCACGACACGCCGGGGTTCTCGGTCATGCGTGTCGAACATATGGCCGGGCTGCGGGCCAGCCAACTGGCCGTGCTGTCGTACAGCGATTGCGAAGTGCCTGACGATGCTTGCCTCGCGCGCGACGACCAAGCGTCATTGAGCGATGCGTTTTCCGGCGCGCAACGGTCATGGGACTATTTTCGGCCGCTGCTCTCCGCAGTGATGGTCGGCACGTGTCGGCGGGTACGTGACGAACTCACAGCCTATTTCGAATCAGGCTCACATCCGGCCGACCTGCGATGCACTCCCGGCGACGTCGACGTGCATCTTTTGGATCTCGACCGGCATATCACGACCGCGCGCCTGCTCTGTCATCACGCCGCATGGCTCGCAGATCAGGGCCAGCCGAGCGCCATGCACGCCTCGATGGCCAAGGCATACGCCGCACACGTGACAGCCCACGTCACTCGAGCAGCACTCGCGCTCGTTGGGCTTGGCGGTATCGCGCATTGTCCATCGCTCGAACAATGCTGCCGAGACGCCAAGGCGTTCGACATCATGGAGGGCACCGGCGACATGCAGCGCCTGATGATCGCCCGCGCTGCCCAACGCGCGCCGCAATTGCCGTGGGATTCCACTTCAGACGCGCTTGCACATTCGGCCGCCTTGCCGCGTGCATGACCTCACCTGCCCTTCATACCGGAGACGTTCATGACATCCAATTCTGTATCAAATCGCCCTGACGATATTGCTACCGCCCTCAAATCCTGTCTGCTGTCAACGCTCGGCACGCATCTGAGCGCCGAGCTCATCGAGGGCGACACAAACCTTTTCGACCTTGGTGTCGATTCAATGAACATGACCGAACTTCTGCTGCAAGTGGAGCAGCGCTTCAAGTTTGTGCTTGACCCTGAAGATCTGAGCAGCGACCTCTTCCTGCGATTCGACAACCTGGTTGCATTCGTCGCCTCCCATGTTTCCTCGAGCTGAGTCCAGGGCTCCGGCGCCCAGGATCGTCGCCACCGCTCAGTACATTCCATTCGCACGCAGCGCGCACCCTACACGCACCGACGTGAGCTCGCCACTGCGGCAATGCCCGCTTGATTCCGTGATGCAAGCGGTCTATGGCGACACACTGCGCTGGCGTGATGAATGTGAGACCGAACGCGCTCCGAAGGCGCCTTCGCCGCCTACGCTTTCAGATGAGCTCTTCGTAGCAGAGTCGAATCTCTCACTGTCCGACATGGCACTATGCGCGGCACGCCTGTTGTATGACGGTGCCTCACAACCTCCCCGGCCAGACCAGATAATCGTTTGCTCGACCAGCTTCGAACACGATCTGGCATTGTCCTGTGCGGGACGTTTGCATCACGAGCTGGCATCGCGTCGCCCGCCATTCGCGATCGGGCAGCTTCAGGACGTCTCGTTTGCAACGGCGCTCGATCTCACGCTAGCCATGATGGATGCGGACATCGAGCTCAATACCGTCCTGATTGTCGCGGCCGAGCGCTGGCTTCCGCCCTTTTCTCGGTACGTTGACTTACACACGCGCCTCGCCGATGGAGCCGCTGCCGCTCTCCTCACACGCCATCCGACACCTGGCTGGCGCGTGCGCGGCCTGACCATCTGTACGCCGGCCACGCCCAGCAGCTCCAGCGTCATCGCAACGCCTGTCGATTCCGCCACGCTTATCGGCGCCATCAACAAGGCGCTGGCACGAGCTGCCTGTCAGGCCACACAAATGGACTGGATTGTCCCAGCGAAGACGGATAACCGACTATTGCGCAGTATCCGTGCGCACGGTGACTTGCCGCTTGAGCGCATCTGGCTCGCAGATGACACGCCCGGCCACCTTTGCGCAGCACACACACCTGCGCGTCTTGATAGCCTCACGCGGGCTGTTTCTCCGCGCGATGGCCAACATCTGCTTGTATGGTCTACGGGATTTCACGGCCAAGTCGCCTGTGCGATTCTTCAATTCTGCGAAGCACCATCATGAGAACGAGTCCCTTCTCGCTTTCCGCGGTCGCCCACTGTCTGCCGGCTCAAACCATACACGTAAATCAGTGGGTCGAACGTTGCGGCCTGTCTGACGCGAGCGCTCGTGCGCTACGCGATCACGGTGTGGGGCAGTTCCACGACGCCGAGGGTGGGTCCCCAGCAAATCTGGCCGTACGTGCTATCACGACACTTTTGCGCGAAACCGCCACACCGCGCTCAACAGTCGATGCCCTCATTCACACGCATACGATACAGACGAGCGCGCTCGCGCCACCTGCCAGTACAGCCCATTACATTCAACGCCATTGCGGACTGAACCGGGCATTGACGTTCTCCGTCACGCAGCAGCAGTGCGTGTCTCCGATGGCAGCCATCCGGATACTGCTTGCGCTTGCGGCGCGATACCCCACTATCGAGCGCGCCATCATCGTGTGTGCGGACGTCATTGGTTCGGGCTGCGATCGACTTCGTGCGATTGGGGACCTTGCGCTGCATAGCGACGGCGCATGCGCGTTGCTACTTGAACGAGGGGCCGGACACAACGTCATCGCCAGCTTGCATCTATATACCGATGCGCGCTTCTTTCGCGGGACGGACGACACCTTGCAGCCGATTCCAGACGATCGGTACTACTGGTCGGCCTTTACCACCATGCGCGCAGCTATTCGCCAGGCAAACATCGCACCGGATGACATCGCGTACGTATTGCCTCACCACGTCAATCTCCCCGGCTGGGCACGGTTGATGGGAATGCTCACCATTCCCGAGGCGCGGCTATTCATCGCGAATTTCGGCACGGTCGGCCACGCATTCGGCGCGGATCCGTTCATCAATTTCGAGACCTGTCGCAACCAGCAGGCCGGTGAATGGTCGTTGCTTTTTTCTAGTGGTATGGCCGGCTGCTTCGGCGCCCTGGTGATTCGTCATTGACGAACACCGAGCATCTTCCTCAACCCGACGACGCCATTCCATACCATGCGAAACATACTCGACCTCGTGCAGGCAGCCGCATATCAGGCACCCGATTCGCACGCGATCGTATTCGGCGATATCCACCTGAGCTACCAGGAACTTGCCGAGCGCGCATGTGCACTTGGCGACGCGATCGCCTCGCTCGGCATCGCGCCTGGCGCACGTATCGGCATCTTTCTGGAAAAGCGCATCGAAACCGTCGTGTCGCTGCTGGGTATTGCCGCCGCAGGCTGCGTTTTTGTGCCGATCAATCCGCTGCTCAAACCGCAACAGGTCGCACATATCCTGCACGACTGCGGCGCGATCTGCCTGATTACCAGCGCAACGCGTGCACGCTTGCTAGCCGAGAACGGGCCGCCCGCCCTCACCCATACGATTCTCACAGAAGCCCACGATGGAACGGCACCTACATACGACGGGACTGCACGGGTCCATCGTTGGAGCGAGTGCTTCGCTCGGGCGGCTATCGACACGCAACGAAAAGCATCCGATGTCCCGACATCGGGCATTGACACGGACCTCGCGGCCATTCTCTATACATCCGGCTCGACGGGGCGACCCAAGGGCGTCATGCTCAGCCACCGCAACCTGCTCGAAGGTGCGTGGAGCGTCGCTCATTATCTGAACCATACGTGCGCCGATCGAATCCTGGCCGTCCTTCCGCTTAGCTTCGATGCAGGCCTGAGCCAACTTACGTCGGCCTGGGCAAGCGGCGCCACCGCTGTCCTTGTCAATTATCTCGGCCCACAGGACGTGATAGAGGCCTGCGCGCGCGAGCGTATCACCGCAATCACGGGCGTGCCTCCGTTGTGGATGCAACTGGCCCATGCTCGCTGGCCCGATGCAGCGTGCGCCACGCTGCGCTACTTTGCCAATACCGGTGGCCGCATGCCCAGGGCAGTACTGCAAGGCCTGCGTGCGCTGTTTCCACATGCCAAACCCTACCTCATGTATGGTCTAACCGAGGCGTTCCGCTCGACCTACCTCGACCCCGCCGAAGTCGATCACCGCCCTGACTCGATCGGCAAGGCCGTGCCCAATGCACGCATCTTGGTCGTGCGCCCCGATGGTTCGCCGTGTGCGCCTGACGAACCCGGCGAACTTGTACACGTCGGCGCGTGCGTCACGATGGGCTACTGGGGTGATGCAGCGCGAACCTCCGAGCGCTATCGTCCCTCGCCCGAGCATAAACCTGGCGGGGCTGCGCCAGATACCGCAGTCTGGTCTGGGGACCTCGTGCGACGCGATGCGCACGGCTTTCTGTATTTCATTGCGCGCAACGACGCGCAAATCAAGAGTTCCGGCTACCGGATTAGCCCGGAAGAAATCGAGGAAATCATCCACGAAAGTGGTCTTGTTTCCGAAGTCACCGCCGTGGGTGTACCCGATGATGCGCTCGGCGAGACGATCACGCTGGTCGTCGTGCCGGCAGTCACGCCGTTTCTCGCCCGAACGCTGCTGTCGTGGTGCAAGCAACGCCTGCCCAGCTACATGGTGCCGCATCGCATCATCGTTCAGACGGACATCCCGCGCAATGCCAACGGCAAATTCGATCGCGTAGCCTTGCGAGACGCACTCGTGAGCGCGCCGAACAACCAAGCGAGGCCAATATGAATCGATCATTGACCCGCCGCCATGACGTCCTGTTCGCCGACAGTATCGATGTCACACGGCTTGCCAATCGTGCAGGTTCCACACCTTTTTTCGTCTATGCGCGCGCCGCAATCGATGCCCGCGTGTGCCAGTTGCGTGCAAAACTGCCAGCGTCGATACAGTTGCATTACTCGATCAAAGCCAACCCAATGCCTGCTGTCGTACACCATCTGACCACGCGAATCGACGGCTTTGACGTGGCCTCCGGCGCCGAGTTGGCATTGGCACTCAACGCAGGCATGCCGCCTGATCAGATCGGCTTTGCAGGTCCGGGCAAAACACGTGAGGAGCTACGGTGTGCAGTGGCCAGCGGCGTGAACGTGCACATCGAATCGCTCACCCAACTGCATCTGGTGGCAGCCCTTGGCTGGGAGCTGGGCCTGCGCCCGAACGTGACAATTCGCGTGAACCCGGATTTTCAGATAACGCATGCCGGCATGCGCATGGGTGGGGGAGCAACTCAATTCGGCATCGACACCGAACAGGTCCCGGCGCTACTGCAAGAACTGGGCACATGTGACCTGACACTGGCGGGCTTTCACGTCTTCTGGGGTTCGCAGTGCCTGCACCCGGCTACCATCGTCGAAGCACAGCGGCGCAGTGCCGAGCTCGTCATGAAGCTCGCATCCGATTTGCCACTGCCGCCCCGGTACGTGAATCTGGGCGGCGGTTTTGGCATTCCCTATTTCGAAGGCGAAGTGCCGCTCGATCTCGATGCCGTCGCCCAGCCAATGCACACCTGGCTCTCGCGCATGCAACGCGCTTTGCCCGGTGTGCGCCCCGTGCTCGAATTCGGGCGCTACCTGGTCGGCGAGGCCGGTGCCTATGTATGCCGCGTCATCGATCGAAAAGTTTCACGCGGCACCACCTTCCTTGTCACCGACGGCGGCCTGCACCACCACCTCGCGGCCTCGGGCAACTTCGGGCAGATACTGCGCCGCAATTTCCCCGTGGTACTCGGCAATCGGCTCGGCGATACACCAACTGAGCGATGTCACATCGTCGGCTGCTCGTGCACTCCGCTTGATCGCATCGTCGACGACGTGCTGCTCCCCAAAGCTCAGATTGGTGACTTCGTTGTCGTTCTGCAATCGGGTGCCTACGCGCGCTCGGCAAGTCCCAGGGATTTCCTCAGCCATCCCGAAGCAATCGAGATGCTCGTCTGACACCGATGACTCACACCCAATACGGAGAGAGCCATGATGCGCAACCCTATACCGTCATCGTCCGATCTGGTGCCGCCGACATGGGCCATATCTGACGATCAGCGCGCACTCGTCACCGCCTGCCAACGCTTCGCTCGAGACCAGCTCGAGCCTTTGCTCGCTGCTCCGCCGTCGCAAGCGGGCTGGCGCGATATCGTCACGCATGCAAGCTCGCTGGATCTGGGAACCATGATTTTGCCGACGTCTCTCGGTGGTATGGCCATCGGCCAGCACGATCTGTGCGGTATTGTAAGCACGTTGTCCTGTGGTCCGATTGAACGCACAGTACAACTCACTCAGAGCATTCCGGCGCTCATGACGCTGCGCGCATACGACATGCTCGACGCGCTCGCGCCTCATCCCATCGGTGACTACTTTAACGGCACGTGCGCGATCGCGCTTACGGTGCCGGATTTTCACGCCGCCACGCTCTGGCATCTGCACGATCAAGATTGCGCGCCCGTTGCACCACTGATGCTCACACCGCACGCCCGCGGTCTCGCCCTCATCGACTCGGCCCATGGGGACGCTCACGCATGCCGCCGCTGCCTCGTTGTGCTTGGCGCTCTTTCTCTCGAGCAATGGCGCTGCAACGGCACACTGTGCGCCGCCCCACTCGCCTCGATCGATCAGTGTGACGCGCAAAATGACTCTCCCTCGCAGACATGGCTCACCAACATCGCCCTGTACGTGTCGGCCTTGCTCAGCGGTGCCATGCAGCACGACGTTGCATTTGCACTGCGCTACGGAGCCGAGCGACGCGCATTTCGCAAGCCGATCATGCTGCATCAGCGCGTGGCCACCCGGCTGGCCGACATGCTCATTGCAACGCAAGGCACGCATCTCTTCTTGCGCGCGCTCACGCTTGCCGAGCCGAGCATATCAATCGCGCACGTCCGCCAGCTGGTCCGTCACATTGCAGCCGAATCCGTGGAGCTCACTCATGAGCTTGTTCAATTTTGCGGCGCACATGGCTATGTCTCAGGGTTGCCGCCCGCTGCGCGCCTGACGACATGTCACTGGTTCGCGATGTTGCTCATGCGTGTCGATACGGCGCTCGCTCAGCTCATGGCTCGACATACGTTCGACTCAACCACTGGCGCATCGGCATGAATGCGCACCAATACTCCCACGATCACCACTTGTGCGAACGCCATTCGGGCAGATCCGCGACGTTGCCACATGAGTGCTGGCTGCGCGAAGCAAATCGCGACGACATTCGCGATATCGCCGATTGGCTTGCGCGTCCGGCCATTGCGCAGTGGTTTGACTTCGGGCTCGGTCGACAATCGCTTTCCTTACTGGCGGTCCAGGCGATGGCGCAAAGTGATCGACATCGGCTACGCGTATTTGGCGTACGCGGCACGGACCACCCAAGCGGACTGGTCGCGATCAGCGATGTTACTCACCGGTTTGGTCTCGGCTCCTTCTGGGTGCTGCGCGACTCCACGCGCGCCGCATGCGCGAACATGACGCTCGCAGCTTCGAGACAGGTGCTTCGAGAAGGTTTCGAGTGTGATCAACTGCATTGCATTGGCGCGTGGGCGGCGCAACGCAATATTCGATCACGGCGACTGCTCGCACGTTTGGGGTTTCGCCTCATCGGCTTGCAACGCGATTGCCATGTCATCGACGGCCAACGCATGGGGCGTCTGCTCTACGACCTGCTCCCGCAGGACCTAAGCTTGCCGACGCCAATATGATGCCCCCGGTCGTCACCGCACTGTGCTCCTACGTGCCGCCCATCATGAAGCTCGACGAACAGGTATCGGCCATTGAGCCCACCGCGACGAGGCCGCTTACCGGCTGGGATGCATGGATGGCCTTGTGGCGCACCGAATGCACACCGCTCGGGCCGACAGCAATGCCTCGTATCGGTCCGGGGGATGGGCCTCCGCGTGCGCCGGTCGCCCACACCACCGATCTGTCTGGGCTTGCGGCATACGTCACGCGGGCGATCTGTGCTGCTCGGCCTCGCGCTGCCGCGCGGGTTGACATCGTCATTTTTTGCCACAGCAGTGTTGACGAACATATCTCGACAACAACCGCAGGGCGTCTGGCAAGCGTCGTAGGCGCCCCGCGCAGCCCGTGTTTTTCGTTCTCGATTTCGCAGCAGGGCAGCACTGCCCCATTCACGGCCTTACGACTGGCGCAGGACTTGTTCGTCGCCGAACGCGACCTACATACGATCCTGATTGTCGCCGCAGAGAAGTGGGTGGCACCGTTTTCTCGCCACACTGGAACGGGCCCACTGCAAGGGGACGCAGCAGCCGCCCTCCTTCTGGAACGCTTTGGTACGAGCACGCGCGGCTTGCGCCTCATCGACGCTCAAACCCATCCTTGTCCGGCACCAAGCGACGACTCGCCGCATCGCCACGCGCATCCTGACTCATCTCACCTTCAAACGATGCTGCAATTGATCGCCGCGCTGCTCGCAAAACACGCGATTGCCCCGTGCAACGTCACCGCCGTCGGACAACGCCACATGCACGCGCTTGCAGCTGCACTGCAGCAGGAACTCGGCATCGCCTCGCTTGCAGGCGTGCACACGCACGATGCGAATCTCGGTGCAGCGGATTCGATCGAACAATTGACGAGCATGGCCCAGACGCATACCTTCCCATCACAGCACACCGTCTTGCTATGGAATATCGCATCATGCGGCTACGTAGGCTGCGCGCTACTCGACGCACATAGTGCGCCTTTGCTCGCGCGCTCCCTTGGCGCGAACTCCTCATGGTAGACACCTCAATCGGCATCCCGTGTGTCGCCTACCACCTTCCGGAACATGTCGACTGCGTTCGCCACTGGGCACGTCGCACCGGCCAATCCGCTGCTGTGGTGGCAAAGCTCGAGCAGGCCGGCGTACGCAATTTTCACGTGGCACGCGGGCAAAGTGCCTTCAGCCTCGCGATTCAAGCGGTCGACTCGCTGCTGCGCAATACACCAATCTCGCCCGAGTCAATCGACTGCCTGGTCTACACTCACACGCTGCAGGGCAGCATCGCCCCGCCACCGGTGTCTTTGCCGCGGCAGCTATGCGAGTATTTCCGCCTTGTAGGCGTCCCGTCGTTCTCGTTTGCCCAGCAACACTGTGCGTCCTCGCTCGGTGCGTTGCGCATCATTCGTGCAATGTTCATCGCACATCCCGCCATCCATCGTGTACTGCTCGTCGGGGCGGACGTGATGCCTATGGAGACCGAACGCGCGATGGGCACGTCAGGGCTGCTCGGCGATGGCGCATTCGCCGCGTTGATCGAGCGCCACGCGCGCACCAATCGCCTCGTCGCACTGGCCACGCATGCGAGCGGTCGCGGCTGGCGCGGAATGCTAGGACAGACCGAAGCGAGTTTCCTTGCGCAGTACCAGCTCGTCGCGCGAAAGCTCATCACGAAAGTCGCCCAGGATGCACACATTGCGCTCTCCGAGCTCGATCGCATCTTGCCGCCTCATCTGAATCAGCCTGCGTGGCGGCGTCTCGTCCAATCGATGAGGCTGCCACCCGAACGCCTTTTCGCGCACAATTTTTCCCGTATCGCACACGTTACGGTAAGCGATCCATTTATCAACCTGGCCGACAGCGGCCCACTCGCGCCCGGCGCCCCCTTGGTGCTCTATGCGCAGGGCGTAGGGGGATTTTCAACTGCCGCATTGCTGATTCATTAGATGCGCACACTCCACACCCGATCGCCCCTGGAAGCCCATGGCTTCATGCCATGCAGCCGCGGACCGACGTGATATACGCGAGTGCGCGGGTCGATGTATCAAAACATTACATTTTTATGGCTGTGATACGGCTGCAAGCGACTACACTTGCTTTTTGCATGGCGATCAATTGGTCAATAGCAGAACATGCGCCACCTGCAATCGCCACGCATTGTGCTGCTTCAATCCCAAACGACGCACGTCCGGCCACCGCGCCGCGCACCAGTGCGCGAAGTTCCTCCGAGGGCCTCCAGTGGATCGAGTCTGTCAACGCGGCGCGGGTGACACACCCACCGTACCGCAGCCTTTAACATCAAGCCTGGCCGGCCGATGGGCACCGCTGGCCACCGCCTTTCTCAATACCGTGGACCTGTCGTCTTTGCTGAAGTTGTTCGGTGACGTGTCCGCTTCGTTGGGCTTCCCACGCTTTGCCATCAGCCGAGTCTCTCGAAGACACACGGGAAACGGCCGCGCGATGGCAGTCGAGACGCTTTGCGCACGCTATCCGGATCATTGGGTCGCCCATTACGCGCAACGAGACTACGGTCCGGTCGATCCGGTCCATCGGATGGCGTTTGCCCGTGCCACCCCCTATCGATGGGCCGACATCAGAGGCTTGAATCGCATCGAGCAACGCGTGCTCGGTGAGGCACGCGACGCGGGATTAACCAGTGGCGTGAGTATCCCGCTTCGCGAGACCAACGGCGACATCCTGCTGGTGAATCTCGCCAGTCCGTCGCCGGAGATCAAGACAGAAGTCCACATGCGGCTCGCGAGCTCAATTGGCGCGCTCTTTCATCAAGAGCTCCATCGATTGATGAAGCCCCATCGGCCTGAGCCAGCGCTTGAACTCTCCCCGCGCCAACAAGAGTGCCTTGCGTGGGTTGCCCGGGGTAAATCGTCATGGGCGATCGCCTCCATTGTCGGCATATCGCCCCATACCGTTGACTACCACATCGCCGAAGCGATGAAGATTTTAGGCATCAACAGTCGAACCGCGGCAGCTGTGCATGCCGTCACAACCGGCTTGATCCACGTGTAAGCGGCCAGCAGGACCGTCTGCGGTAGTTCCTCCTGCCGGCCGTCCTACCATCGGCCGGGCCTCATTGTGGACTCGTGGCGCCATCAGCACATTCGGGCTTATCCGCGCGTGCCCGCACAATCGCATGCATCGCGAGGGCGACTCGCTACCGGCGTCCTGTCAACTTCATCGGCGTCGCACCTCCCCACCTAACTAGTTCCCCTCACCTCACGCGCTTGATAGCGTGGCATCGGCTATTTCGTGTGAGGGGAAAATCGTGCCATCCATCTTCGCTGGCAGTTTCGACGACATGCCAACCATGATGCATCGACGCCTCGGCGTGTTCCGATACGACGTGTTTGTAGGTCGACTGGGTTGGCAGTTACCCGGAGCGGACGCGACCAGCCTGACTGAATGGGATCAATTTGATCGCGGTCGTACGATTCACGTTGTCTCGGTCGATCAGGCTCAGCACATTTGCGGGTGTGCACGATTGATACCGACCACACAGCCGTATTTGCTCCAGACACTGTGCGCGCCTTCAGCGGCTCTGCACTTGCCACGCGCGCCCACGGTCTGGGAGCTGTCGCGGTTTGCCGCCCGCTGTGGGGCGAACCCGACCATGCGCGCATCGACTGGAATGCAGCTGTTTCCATCGATTCTCGCAATCGCCGCGTCACTGGGCGCCACATGCGTCATCGGTGCCATGACGCGCGCCGTGGCACGGCTTTACCAGCGTTGCGGTCTGGCGCTCCAACTCCTCGACACTGCCGAAACCGCAGATCGTCCAGCCTACCTGATCGGTGCAATCGAGATCACCCGATCGACGTTCACGAACCTGGGGTGCGACGCGCACGAGCTGTTGGCCGCCGTGACACGGCTCGGCGCCCATGCCACATGAGTGGCACTTTCGATGTCAGTGCCCCCGCCCGATACCAGCGGCCATTGACAGGCCGCTGGCCGGTGCCAAACACCGCTTCGGAGCAGAAACTGACGCGGCATCTCGGCGAGATTCCGCGCCGCGCCGCGTTTGAACACACCCGCTCTGCGCGAACCCGCTACATGCGCGGGCCCGCGCGATGATGTCGGCGATCGGCATCTTTCACCCAGTCCGGCCGAATCGCGGACGCATACGCCTGAGCAGTACGCGATGCTTCGCCATTGGCCTGAGCAGAAAACCCAAGGCGCTCGTCGATGGCGCGCGCCACGGTCGACGATTTTGGCAGGCGTCGAGGATCACAATCGGCCCAAAACGTGAACATGTTCTCGAACAACACGCCCAAGATCGTGGTCGTATAAGGCAATTCGACCGTGACGAGCTTGCCGGGCAAATCAGCTTGCGTGGGCAAACCAGACATTGGCATTGTGGCGCCGCCCAAGCCCGTGCACACCGCCCGAAGCTCGCGTTGCAATCGCATCTCGACATCGCAATGGCTGACGGAAGAATTGACAATTGCACGGGTCAGATTAGCCAATTCCCGGGTCTTCAGTTCAAGGCGGTTGTGCAATCGACCGACTTCCTGTTCTGCTCGCCGCACGCGCGCTTGCAGCACCGAGCATTCGTCGGGCGACAGCGAACACTGCTCATTCGTATAGTCAGCCTTCTCGGGGCGTTCCATGCGTTCACCTCTTCACGACCATGATCACCTCGGCACTGAGCCGCGCCGGGATCAACCTACTCAAAAGCGGTAACACCGCGCGCAAAAACCAACTCAATCGCTACGCAATCGATTGCAATGTCGCCGCATATCGTTCGCCGGTGCACCGATGCAGTGTTTGCTGCGGAACGATGCGTCGTCAACTACGAGACTATGGAGGTCAGAAGCGTGAGGTTTTCCGCGACAATTCATTCGAACGCACGCACCCCCGCTTTCGCAAGCCGGTTTAATCGGCCGTACGTGCCGATCTTTTCCAATTGCGACGCGAGCTCATCCAATAGGAGTCGATTCGATGCCAACGTATCTCGAATTGAAGGCGCAAGCTGAACAGCTCAGAGAACAAGCAGAACAGGCCCGCCTGGCTGAGCTTGACATCGTTCTCGCAGAAGTTCGCGCGCGCGTGGCCGAATACGC
Organism: Burkholderia sp. IO2; assembly: GCF_029522185.1. Taxonomy (NCBI): domain Bacteria; kingdom Pseudomonadati; phylum Pseudomonadota; class Betaproteobacteria; order Burkholderiales; family Burkholderiaceae; genus Burkholderia; species Burkholderia sp. IO2. Next base: position 32,120 of record NZ_JAKWFH010000038.1, read on the forward strand.
GCTGACTCCCGAGCAGGTCTTTGGGCGTCGGCGCAGCGCATCCGCCACGCAGGTCGCCCAATGTCGTATCCAGGCCCGGTATCGCGATCCGAAAACAGGCGCGACGTGGAGTGGCCGCGGTCGAGAACCCGGCTGGATCAAGGGCAAAAAACGCGAGCGATTCTTGATCGAACAGGCCTAGAGAGCACCACGAGGTTTTCCGTCCCGGCTCGTGTCGCGCACGCAGGGTACATAAATAAGTTGCATTGAGCGGGCACAGCGCACAACGTCTCAGGACAACGCTCAACGCATTGATACGGCCCCTGCAAATTCGCGAAGCACATGCGTTAAAGACGTGGAACGGCACTGATAGGCTGAGCGGCACCCACTCGAGACACGCCATTGCGTCAACCTTGATGGCTTGCGGCGCATCCCTATAAACAGGGCACGAGAGAAGATCGGCCAGCTCATATCGGACAGGTCCGATTGGCCCGGCGATACGCGGCTCGTACACTCGGGCGCATGATTTCGCTGATCCAGTCCTCCTTCGATACGGCGCGCGGTGTCCTCACGCATGTCGCGCGCCGCCCTTCGTTCCTGCGTAAGCTCGACATCGCGGTGCTCGCGCTGATTGTCGCGAGCGTGCTCGTCGTGATGGCCGATAGCGTGCAGGCGCTGCACGCGCAATACGGACACGCGCTCTACGCGGCCGAGTGGGCGTTCACACTGCTGTTCTCGGCCGAATACCTGCTGCGCCTTTGCACCGCGAGAAAGCCGGCCGCATATGCGCGCAGCTTCTTCGGCATCGTCGATCTCGTGTCGGTGCTGCCGACCTATCTCGCGTTCTTCTTCCCCGGCCTGCATGCGCTGATCGACGTGCGGCTGCTGCGTCTGCTGCGCGTGTTCCGCATCCTCGGGCTGTCGATCTATCTCGAGGAAGGGCAGATGCTGATCCGGGCGCTCACGCGCGCGCGGCGCAAGATCTTCGTGTTCATCGGCGGGATGTTCGTGCTCGTCGTGATTCTCGGCACCGTGATCTTTCTGGTCGAAGGGCCCGAGCACCGGATCACGAGCATTCCGGTAGGCGTCTACTGGGCGGCGGTGACGATGAGCACGACCGGCTACGGCGACCTGACGCCCGTCACGCCGCTCGGCCGGCTGATCACGTCGTGCGCGATCCTGCTCGGCTACGGGATCATCGCGTTTCCGACCGGGATCATGGGCGCGGAACTCGTTGCATCGGCGATGGAGCGCAACAGGGCGAACGCGCGGCCGGCCGACGGCGACGGGCCGTGCTGCCCGCATTGCGGCGGTGCGCTCCCCGTGCAAGGTGCGGCGGATACTCATGCGCACGGCCGCGTGCCCGCCAAAGGCCGCGACGCGCGATAGCCGCGGCAAGAATAAGCCCTGTCCTATTCAGCTTCCCTTCCCGCTGGCCGACACTGAACTCATCGAGCGGACGACCGCGACCGATCGCTCCGGGCCGTAACGGCCTGCGCATCGGTCGCAAGCGCCGGCGGTTTTCAAGAAAGTTCGCATGAAACCGCCCACCCAATGCCCCGCTCGCATCCATCATTTCATCGAGGAGTTCACATGATCATTCGCGCTACCCTCGCGACGCTCATCGCCGCCACGCTGACGACCGCCGCTTCCGCCCAGGTGCTTCACGAGAAAAACCTGCCGTTGAATCTCGCCGCCGACATCGCGCAGCAAACGATCCAGGCATGCTCGGCCAGCGGCTACGACGTGACGGTCACGGTGGTCGACCGCAGCGGTATCGAACGCGCAGTGCTGCGCGGCGACAACGCGGGGCTGCATACCGTGGATGCGTCGAAGCGCAAGGCCTATACCGCGCTGTCGACGAAAACGCCGACCGGCACGCTGGCCACGAACCTGCAGAAGAATCCGGCCGCCGCGCAGATGACGGCCATCGACGGCTTCCTGGTGCTCGGCGGCGGCGTGCCGATCAAGGCCGGCGACGAAGTGATCGGCGCCGTGGGTGTCGGTGGTGCGCCGGGCGGGCATCTCGACGAAGCGTGTGCGCTGCAGGGGATTGCGCGGGTACAAGCGAAGCTGATGTAACGCAACCGGCCGCTCCCTGACGGAGCGGCTTTTTTATCGGGCGCCGACACAAACCATGAAAGCGCCCGCTTCTCACCCCGCCTGCCCGCCCAGCATCTGCACGAACGCGGCCAAGCCCGTCAGCATGATCTGCACGCCCACGCACAGCAGCAGGAACGCGGACACGCGCATCGCGACCTTCGTCCCATCGCTGCCGAGATAGCGCGCGAGCGTCGTCGCGCGGCTGTAGATCTGCCAGATCGCGAACGCAACGAGCGCCGCGACCGCCACCGACACGACACCCGACACCAGGTAGTCGCTCGCCGTATGCGCTCGATTGGCATGCAGCGCGATGCCGGCCGCGATCGAGCCGGGGCCGATCGTCAGCGGCACCGTCAGCGGAAAGAACGCGCGCGACATCAGCTTCTGCAGATCGTCGCCATGCATGGCGACGTCGCCGCCGGCCGGGACGTCCGGTGCATTCAGCATCGACCAGCCGGCCACCGCCACCGCGAAGCCGCCGCCGATTCGCAGCGCCTCCATCGAGATCCCGAAGAAGTTCAGCACCGGCGCGCCGACGAAGAAGATCACGAGCAGCGTGAAGAACACATTCGTCGCGAGCTGCTTCGACAGGATCGCGCGCTCGGCTTCGGTCAGCGATTGCGTGCGTTCGAGAAACACGAACGCCATGCCGAACGGGTTGATGATGCCGATCAGGCCCGTGAAGCCGAACAGGATTTCAGGAATCAGGCGCTCGAGCTGCATCGCGATCGTGCTCTCCGGTAACGAACGGGAATAAAAAAGCGGCCAGTCGAGAAGACCGGCCGCGAAGAGGAGATATCTCCATGATCCGGCACACGGGGGGTATGCCGGGCCGCAGAAACTTGATTGTCGGGAATGTGAACCGGGAAGGGAATCAGTCGAGTCTGATTTTGTCGTCGCAGGTCATCAGCATCGCGATGGCCGACCCCGGACAGACACCCTGAAACTGGCTCGACGCCAACAACGGCTCCGGCACCGCTTCGCGGGCGATACGGACGAAACCCTGCCTGACGAAGTAGTCTTCCGCCGTCGTGGTCAACAGCCCGACCGACTGGACGGCATGCGCGCGGCATTGCGCGAGCAAGCACGTCACCAACAGCCGCCCTACCCCGGCGCGACGCGCGTGTTCGACGACAGCGATCGAGCGAATGAGCGCATGGCGTCCGTGAAATTCGATTCCGCCACACCCCACGATGCCGGATGCTCCATCGGCAACGACAAAATGCGGCAGGTGCACGGCGACGCCGGCGGTCGGCAAACCGCTAGCACGAAGCAGCGCCTCGACCGAGGCCAGATCGGATTCGGTCGCTTGACGAAGAAGTGCCATGGTTCCACCCCGGTTTGGGGTGACATCAATCCCTGCGCTCAACACGCTCGCACAAGCCCGATGCGCCGCACCGCGGCGTGCCCGATTGCCCCCGCGTTCATTCGATGGCGATGCTAGATACGCGCTTGATTGACGCGTTTCGACAGTTCTTCCGCGCTTTCCTTCCGCTCACTATACCGGTCGACCAGATACGGGCCGACATCACGCGTCAGCAGCGTGAACTTCACGAGTTCTTCCATCACGTCCACGACGCGATCGAAATACGCGGACGGCTTCATCCGCCCCGCCTCGTCGAATTCCATGAACGCCTTGGCCACCGACGACTGGTTCGGGATGGTCAGCATGCGCATCCAGCGCCCGAGCACGCGCATCTGGTTCACCGCGTTGAACGACTGCGAGCCGCCGCTCACCTGCATCACCGCGAGCGTCTTGCCCTGCGTCGGCCGGACGGCGCCGACCGACAGCGGAATCCAGTCGATCTGCGCTTTCATGATCCCGGTCATCGCGCCGTGCCGTTCCGGCGAACACCACACCATCCCCTCCGACCACGTCACGAGCTCGCGCAGCTCGACCACTTTCGGATGACTGTCCGGCGCGTCGTCGGGCAGCGGCAGGCCGCTCGGATTGAACACGCGCACTTCGGCGCCCATCGCCGTGAGCAGGCGCTCGGCTTCCTCGATCAGCAAACGGCTGAACGAACGCTCGCGCAGCGAGCCGTACAGCAGCAAGAGCCGCGGCGGATGCGTCGAAGGTTGCTCTGGCCGCAGTTGCACGACGTCCGGCACACGGAACAGTTCGGCATCGAGTTGCGGCAGGTCGTTCAGGTAGTCAGCCATGGGTAAATGCTCTCGTGATTTCAAGCCCGGCACTCGTACCAGCCCTTCGACCGGTTGACGATGCGCACGACCAGCAACATCACCGGCACCTCGATCAGCACGCCGACGACGGTGGCCAGCGCTGCGCCGGAATGAAAGCCGAACAGACTGATCGCGGCCGCGACCGCCAGTTCGAAAAAATTGGATGCGCCGATCAGCGCCGACGGACACGCGATGTCGTGCCTTTCGCCGACCGCGCGATTGAGCCAGTACGCGAGCGCCGAGTTGAAGAACACCTGGATCAGGATCGGCACCGCGAGCAACGCGATCACCAGCGGCTGCCTCAGGATCGCTTCGCCCTGGAACGCGAACAGCAGCACGAGCGTGGCCAGCAGCGCGGCGATCGACCACGGGCCGATCTTCGTCATCGCGGCATCGAACGCCGTCTGACCGTTCGCGAGCAGCCGCTTGCGCAGAATCTGCGCGAGGATCACCGGAATGACGATGTAGAGCACCACCGACGTGAGCAGCGTCGCCCACGGCACCGTGATGGCCGACATCCCCAGCAGCAGGCCGACCAGCGGTGCGAACGCGATCACCATGATGCTGTCGTTCAGCGCGACCTGCGACAGCGTGAACAGCGGATCGCCGCCCGTGAGCCGACTCCACACGAACACCATCGCCGTGCACGGCGCGGCCGCCAGCAGGATCAGCCCGGCGATATAGCTGTCGAGCTGTTCCGCCGGCAGCAGCGGTGCAAACAGGTGGCGGATGAAGAGCCAGCCGAGAAACGCCATCGAGAACGGCTTGACGAGCCAGTTCACGACGAGCGTGACGCCGATGCCTTTCACATGCCGACGCACCTCGTGCAACGCGCCGAAGTCCACCTTGACCAGCATCGGGATGATCATCACCCAGATCAGCAGCCCCACCGGCAGATTGACCTGCGCATACGCCATCCGGCCAATCGCCTGGAACAGGCCGGGCAGCGCCTGGCCGAGGGCAATGCCCGCGACGATGCATAACGCGACCCAGACGGACAGATAGCGTTCGAAGAAGTTGATGGCGGGTTTCGCGACCGCCGTACCGGGCGGCGTGATGTTGGACGTATTCATCGGACGAGCGTCGGTCTCGAAGTCGTGGGCGGCTGCGCGTTTCGGCACATCGCAGCGCGCGATCAGTGTTGCGCAATCTCGATCAGCGCGGCCCGGAGTGCATCGTCGCTCATGTGATCGAGCGGCAGCGCCAGCAACTGCAGCATCCGGTAGCCGATCGCTTGCCGTGTCAGTTCGAAGGCGAGACGCTTGCCTTCGTCGCCGCCCGTCGCGTTCGACGGATCGGCGTAGCCCCAGTGCACCTTGATCGGGCTGCCGGGCCAGTACGGGCACGTCTCGGCGGCTGCGCTATCGCACACCGTGATGACGACGCGCATTTCGGGCGCACCGTCGCCGACGAATTCGTCCCAGCTTTTGCTGCGATAGCCGCTGACGTCGACGCCGGCATGCATCAGCGCTTCCAGCGCGAACGGATTCAGCCGGCCGCTCGGCGCGCTGCCGGCGCTGTAGGCCCGCACATCCTTGCCGAGCTTCGCGGCCCAGTGATTGAGCATGCCTTCCGACAGCACGCTGCGCGCCGAGTTGTGGGTGCAGAGGATCAGGACGTTCGTGGTCATCGGCGGGGCGCGCGAAGGCGCGTCAGGATTGACGGGGGCGGTCGATCTTTCCGGAAGGCGAACAGACGGACACCGGCGAGCACGGATTGCCGCCGCAGCAGTTTTCCGTGAGATAGCCGAGCAGCCCGTTCATCGTGTCGAAGTTCGCGCCATAGAACACGAAGCGGCCTTCCTGGCGGCTCGTCACGAGTTGCGCGTGCGCGAGCTCTTTCAGATGAAAGGACAGCGAGGACGGCGGCACGTCGAGCAGCGTGGCAATCCGGCCGGCCGGCATACCTTGTGGCCCGGCCTGCACGAGCGCGCGAAACACCGCGAGGCGCGATTCATGCGCGAGCGCCGCGAGGGCGGCAATGATTTCGTTCGTTTCCATATTTCGATAATAGTCGAAATATGGAAATCGGAAAAGCGACGCCGATACAGGGCGTCGCCGGGACGGTCTGTCCGTCGATATACGCCGCGCGACGCTCGCCGGTCAGTGCCCGATCAACCGCGTGTGGCTCGGCAGTTCGACCGACAGATCGGTGCCGCCCGCGGCGGACCGCGACGTATCGCGCGTCGCGGCAAGCCATTGCGTGAACTCGGTGGCCGTCATGCCGACGGCTTGAGCCGAACTCGATACCGGCGCGGTCGTCGGCGTATCGGCCGCGCGGGCTGCCGGCTGCGCACGCGGCGTCGCACCACGCGCCGCGATCGCCGCATGTTGCGCGACAGACGCATTCGCCGCAGCCTGACGCGCCGCCTTGCCGCGCGACGCCCCGGCGGATTTCGCCGCCGGCCGCGCCGCGGTCCCCGCAACCGGCTTGCCCGCCGAAGATCCGCGATCGGCACGCGCCGGCGCGGCTTCCGCGACGACGGCATTGGACGCGACCGCCATCGCCACCGCCACCGGCTCACCCGCCGAGCCGCTCCCCGCGACGTGCAACGCGCGCGCTTCCGCGGACGCGGTTTGCGCTACCACCATCGCGGCAGCCTTCATCTGCGCATCCGTCGGCGCCGCCCGATCCGCCCGCACGATCGCGACTTCCGCGGCGTGGCCCGTCGCCCGCGCGACTTCCGTCGCCGCGACGGCCGCGGTCGGCGCGGCCGCGATCGCCGCCGAGTAAGCCGCGTCGTGCTCGGCCGCGTGCTGGCGCTCGTCGACCAGATGCGTCGCGAGGATGCACGTCGCGCCGAACAACGCGCACGCCATCAGCGTCAACCGCCAGCGGCGGCGCAGCGGATGCGGGCGCACCCACGCGCGGTTGTCGGAACCGAAGTCGGCCGCGCGAACGGCCTTGGCGGGCCGCGCGGCCTTGGCGACGGTGCTGCCGTCCGTCGCGGGGGCCGGCACGCGGGAAGGGCCATAGATATCGAACACGTGTTGCCGCGCCCGCCGGCTCGCCACGAACGGCCGGCGTCGCCGGCCGTACGGCGGCGGCACATCCGAGAACGGATGCGCGAGCGGAATCGCGTAATGCCCGGTGATGTCCTGCATGCTCATGATGTCAACGACGCATTGCGCGACATCCGCCGCGGCAATCCGTGCTCCCGTAGTTGAACGAATGGCTCCGAGTATCGCCGTCGCCCCGGTTCCGGTAAATCGGACTGCGTCACCTTCGGTCCGATACGGCGGTCAGCCTGGTCCTACCGTCGCGCCCGGGCGCCCGAACGGACGGCGCACGCCCCGCGCGTATCGCGCATCGCCGCCTCGCACCGTCCGTCGAACGCTCAACTGCCCCGATACACCGACACGTACCACGGCGAACACGCCACCGGCACGTGATGGTGTCGCGCCGGATCGGTCACGGCGAAACGCACGGGCACGATGTCGGTCAGCGCATCTGCCACCTTGAAATACGCGCCGAGATGCAGCCGCAGTTCGAACGCGCCGCGGCGCGCGAGCTCGCCGTCCAGCATCGGCGCGTCGTTGCGCCCTTCCGCGTTGCTGACCGCACGCGCGACGAGCGCCGGCGGCTGCTCGCCCAGGTCGAATAGCTCGATCCGCACACCGGTGATCGGCCGGCCGGTGGCAACGTCCAGCAAATGCGTGCTGATGCCCGTCATGTCGTCCTCCCTTTGCGCAGGTGCGGCCGCATCACGTGCCGCGGTAATACGTGTAGTTCCAGCGGCCGAATTGCACCGCGACATGCAGGCGCTCGTCGTCGCGCGCGATCCGGAAGCGGACCGGCACGACCGTTAGGAACGGCGACTGCACGCCACGCGCACGGAAGTACTCGCCGACATGCAGCATCAGCGTGTACGTGTCCGCGCGATACGCGTCGCCGGCCAGCAACGGCGTGCCGGTGCCGCCGCGCGCATCGACGGTTGCATCGACCAGTGGCACGTCCTGCGCGCCGTCGACACGCGACAGCTCGACGCGCATCCCTTCGGCCGCGACGCCGTGCAGCAGGTCGGCGATGCGCACCGTCAGGTCGGGCGATGCGCCGCGCCGCACACCGGGCGCGACGCGCGGCGCACGCGCGCCGTCAGCCCATGCGGGCACCGCGGCCAGCGCGGTCATCGCCAGCACGAGCCTGCGTCGCCCCGTATCGATCACGTTCGTCATGCGATGCGTCTCCGCGGCCGCCTCTTCCATCAGAACCGGCCACGCAGGCCGATGAACACTTCGTTCGACGACAGCTTCGACTTCAACTGTTCGTCGCGTGCGTTGATGCGGTTCGCGAACGTGTTGAAGCCGGTCTCGACGTTGCCCATGTCGACATAGCGATACCCGAGATCGATCGAGAAGCGCTTGTTGATCGCATAGCTCACGCCGGCACCGGCGGAATACGCGAGGTTCGTCTGCGTCTTCGACGCGAAGCGGCGCGTATCGTTGGTCTGCCAGCCGTCGGCCGACACGATCGCGACGCCGATGCCCAGCGTGCCGTACACGGAGAAGCCGCGGCCGAGATCGAAGTCCTTGTAGCCGTTCAGCATCAGGCGCTGCGCCGATACGTGGAATTCGTTCGCGTTCGCGTCGAACGGCGCCCAGTAGCTCGTGAAGTTGTTGGTGCGCTTGAACACGTATTCGCCTTCCGCGCGCCAGCCGTTGCCGAACTGGTAGCCAAGGCCGAGCGAGCCGGTGACGTTCGAGCCCGTCTCAGGACCGCCGACGCGGCTCGCGACGCGCGGGCTCGTCAGCTCCATGTTCACCGCGTTGTCGAACGCGCCGATGACGCGGCCCGTCGCGTAGTAGCCGGCGTCGCCCGCGTCGGCGATCTTCTTCGTCTCCGGGGCGGCGACGGGTTCGGCGAAAGCCGCGCCCGAGAACAGCAGGGCGAGCGTGGACGGCAGGGCAAAGCGCTTGATCATGATGAATCGAATCCTTGACGATGAATGACTTGTCGGAGAAGCCGTCATCGTAGGAATCGCGCCGCGATCGTTGAACCCGTTCGGCTACGGGTGGCACCTCCGTAGCGCTACGGAGGCGAGCCGCCCGCGAGCGCCGCGTAATCGCGCACGAGCTCGACCAGCGACGCGGCCCGCAGCTTGTCGAACACGTTTGCGCGATAGGTCTCGACGGTGCGCGGCGACAGCCCGAGTTCGCGGGCGATCTCCTTGTTGCTCCCACCGCGCACGATCCCTTCCAGCACCTCGCGTTCTCGCGCGCTCAGCGTCGCGAGGCGGGCCGCGCGAGTCTGGTCGACGTCGTCCTGGCCGCGCTGTGCAGCCTGCCGGCGCAGCGCCTGCTGCACCGTGTCGATCAGTTCGTCGTCGTCGACCGGCTTGCGCAGGAAATCGAGCGCGCCGCGCTTGAACGCGCGCCGGCACGCGTCGACGTTGCCGTGGCCCGTCAGCACGATCACCGGCAGGTCGCGCCGCGCGCGCAGTTCGTCGAGTGCATCGAGGCCGCTCATGCCCGGCATCCGGATGTCGAGCAGCACGCAGCCGAGCGCCGCGTCGTCGGCGTCGGCGAGGAAGGCCGATGCGTCCGGATAACAGCGCGTCCTCACGCCGACCGTGCGCAGCAGCAACGCGAGACCGTCGCGCACGGCTTCGTCGTCGTCGACGATCGCGACAACCGACGCAGCGCGCGTTGTAGAGGGTTGAAGCGAATCGTTCATGCGGCCTCCCCGGCCAACGGCAGCAGCAACGCGGCTTCAACGCCGCCCGACGGCAGATTGCGCACCGTCAGCGTGCCGTCCTGGCGCTGCGCGAGCGTGTCGCACAGCGGCAGCCCGAGGCCGAGCCCGCGCGCCCGCGTCGTGAAGAACGGTTCGAACAGGCGCGGCAGTGCGTCTTCCGGCACGCCGGGGCCGTTGTCGGTCACGCTGAAACGGTAATGCCCGCCGACGCGCGCGCCGCTGATGCGGATCTCGCCGCGCGATGCGACCGTGCCGACTCCCGCGCCGGCCAGCGCATCACGCGCGTTCTGGATCAGGTTGTGCAGGATCTGCTCGACCGCGATCGGCTCCGCGAACGGCCGCTCGCGCGCCGCCGCGTTGTGCCAGTCGAGCGCGATGTGCTCGCGCGCGCACTCGTCGCGGTACAGGAACAGCAGCGTATTCATGATCGCGTCGGGATCGAGCGCGCGACGCTCGCCGCCATGCGCGGTGGTCACCGCTTCGCGCATGCGCTCCAAGATCGCCGCCGCGCGCTTCGCCTGCGCGACGCTCGTCTGCAGCGCGCGGCGCACGCTGTCGCGCTCGGCCGGTTGGTCGAGCAGGCGTTCGGCCGCCCGCGTGTGGCTGACGATCGCGGTCAGCGGCTGGTTCAGTTCGTGCGCGAGGCCGGCCGCCATTTCGCCGAAGGTGTCGAGCCGGCCGAAGCGATCGAGGCGCGCCCGCGCATCCTCGCGCCGCCGCGCCTCGCGCAGCCGCCAGGCACCGAGCGCGCCCGCCGCGAGCAGCGCCGCCACCGCGTTCCACAGCGCGATCGGCAGCCACGGCAGGTCGGCGGCCGTCAGCGTGCGCGTGGTGCGCAGCACGAACGCCTGCGGCTGCCCGGGCAGGCGTTTCTCGAGATGCATCGTCCACAACGGTGTCGCATCGCCGCTCACGCGCTGCAGCAGATCGACGCGGCGGTCGCGCAATTCGAGCGCCGCCGACGAAATCGCCGTCGACCAATCGCCTGGCTGCAGCATCTGCCGAGGATCGACGCGCACGGCCCAGCCGGTTCCCGCGACGAGCCAGTACGCGGCCGGACCGTCGAACGCAAGCGTGAACGGCTTGCCGGGCCGTTGCCGCGGCAGCGTGTCGGGAGCCGGCCCGCCGTCGGTCTGCCAGCCGCTACCGGGCCGCCAGTATGCGAGCCCGTCGAGCTGCGGCATCCGTTCGCGCAGGTTGTCGAGCATGTGCGCGGGCGGCGCCGCGAGCGACGACGCGCCGAGCGTCGCGAGGATCGCCTCGTGCTGCGCGGCCTTCTGCGCAAGCAGGCGGATCGTGATGCTCGAATCCTGGAAGAAGCGGCCGTACGCGTCGGACACGGCGCGCGAGACGACGAACGCGGTGCCGGCAAGGCTCAGCGCGAGCCACGCGGCCAGCGCGGCGATTCGGAAAGACGGTTTCATGTTCGATGGCAAGCGGGAAAGCGGGCCAGCGCACGGCACGAAACGATTGCCGCACCCGGCGCCGAGGACCGTCATTGTCGACAAATCGACACGGCCCGTGGTCCGAATCCGGTTATGCCGGATGTCAGCCCAGTCCCAAACCGCGGCGACATCGATTGCACCGCCTGCAGTTTCAGACTGGGCTGATTTTCTTCAGACTCCGAACCGACCAGAATCGGCTTGCTTGTTCTCCGTTGCCTCCTGGAGTACAGGCTCCATAGTCGATACTTTTCCCGCCCTCCCGGCGGGACTTTTTTTGAACGGCGTCGCGCCGCTAGCTGCCCGGAACCTGTCCGGCCATGATCCCGCCTCTTTTCGTCCGGCCTCGCACGCACGCCGCACCCGCGCCGCGCCGGCTTCGCCCGTCCGCATCGTGACCGACGCCCCTTCCACCGCCATCGCGATCCTGACGATCGACCATCCGAGCCGCGGCACGTTCGACGATCGGCTGCGTCGCGCCGGATACGGCTACGACCGCCTACGCATCGACGACATCCTGCGCCGCGCCGGCTACCGGCCGTCGCGCTTCGAGTATCTGCCCGACCTGCTCGCAGCCTGCGACGCGCGCGCGTTCGATCTGTTCGTCGTGCAATGCGAAACGGCCTGCCGGCGCACGACCGATGCGATCCATGCGCTGCGCGCGCGGTTCGCCGGCACCGTCGCGATCGTGTCGATCAGCCAGCGCGACGCGGAACTCGCACGCTCCGCGTGTTTCGTCGCCGGGGCGAACGAGCATCACCCGTACGCCGTGCAGCCGGACACACTGATCGCCAGCATCGCGACATGGCTGCGCTGGTCGCATCACCGTGCGACCCATCATCGCCACTGGCGGATCGGCGCATTCGAATTCGATACGGCCACGCGCAGCGTAACCGTGGCCGGCCGCGAGCACGTGCTGACCGAGAAGCATTTCCAGATCGCGACCGCCTTCTTCCTGAACATGGGTCGCGCGCTCGACCGCGCGCACGTGAGCCAGCTGGTGTGGGGCTCTCTCGTCGCGGCGTCCAGCCGGCGGCTCGACACGCACGTCGCGTATCTGCGCGACCGGCTCGAACTCGACGGGCGGCACGGCGTGAAGATGATGACGATGTACGGCTTCGGCTATCGGCTCGTCACGTGCGAGCCGGGTGCGGAGCCCGCGGAGGAAGACGCGGCGCGGCAATAGCCGGCGGCGCATCGGCATCCTGTCGGCTCGCGCGGTCGCCAGTCGCCGCGCCTTCATCGCGCGTGCGTCGCTCGGTCGACTCGGCGGCCCGCCCCCGCAAACCTGACAGCCCCCATTGCACGCTGATCGGACTCCATTATCATGGGGGCACCCTGGCCGACCACCCCGCTCCCGATGGACCACCGCGCCGCACCCGATCCCGCCCGCTCCGCCGCCGCGCCCGCGTCCGCCGCGCCGACCCGCGTCGGCCGCCGCCAGCGCGCGCTGCTGTATGCCGGCGGCGCGGCCGTGACGGTCGCGATCCTGCTTGCCAGCGGGCTGATGCTGTATACGATGGCGCGCGAGGCGATCCAGGCGCGCTATACGACCTTCGCGGTACGCCAGTTCCTGGTCCAGATCGAATTCAAGATGCGCGCGACAGGCATGGACGCGCTCGTCACGCACGACGAAGCCGTGTGGAATTCGCGCGCGACCGATCCGGCGCGCGTCGCCGCGCTCGCGGCCGGCCGCGGCCGGCTGATCATCCAGGGCAGCCCGGCCTTCCCGCCGACGCTCGTGCTGGCCGACCTGTCGCCCGCGCACCCGGCCGACAGCTACGCGCACGATCTGGCGATGGCGAGCGACATGAGCTATCGCGTCGGCGCGTACGTCGCGAAGCACGACGCCGCTCGCGCGATCGCCGGCTACGCATATCGCCCCGACCGCAGCTTCGCGGTCGTGATTCCCGAACCGGTGCCGCCCGATCCGCTCACCGCGTCGCCCGCGACCGATGCGGCCACGCTCGTCGCCAAGGTTGCCGCCGGCGTCGGCACGCCACCGCCCGGACAATACGAATGGCATCCGCCCGTCTACGACCCCGTGCAGCGGCGCGACGTGTTCCGGATCGCCGGCGCCGTGTACGACGCGCAAGCGCCGCGCGCCGTGTTCCTGTCGACGCTGCCGGTCGACGTGTTGCGCGCACGCCTCGCAACGGGCGACACGACCGACGCCGCGATCGTCGTCGACGCGCATGGCCGCACCCTGCTGCGCGCCGGCACCGCGGCCGACGACGATGCCACGCGCGTGGCCGTCGAGCGGCTCGGCGCGCATACGCGCGAAGCCGTCCGGCGCGGCGGGCCGCGCACCGCGTTCGGCGACGGGCTGTTCTCGCTGAGCCAGCCGATCGCCGAAACCGACTGGACGCTCGTGCAGGCGTTCACGCTGCGCTCGCTGCTCGCGACGATCGGCCTGCGCGCGGGCTGGTACGTCGCGGTCATGCTGGCCGTGATCGCGCTCGTCTGGTGGCTGCTCGTGCGCTTCGATCGCCGCGTGCTGAAACCCGACGACGCGCGCACGCGGCGCGTGATCGACAGCGAGAACCTGAACCGGACGATCGTCGAAGCCGCGCCGTCCGGCATCGCGCTGCTGTCGCTCGCGGATGGCACGGTGCTGCTGCAGAACGACACGATGCGCGCCTACGATGCGCGCCGCGCGGGCGAACCGTCGTTGCCCGCGCGGCTGCTTGAACGCTTCGATCGTTCGCCCGCCGCCGCCGCGTGGCAACCCGATCTGCACGTGACGCTGCCCACCGCCGGCGGCGAGGCGGTCGACCTGCTCGTCAATCTCGTGCGCACGCGCTTTCGCGACAGGGACGTCGTGCTGTGCAACTTCTCCGACATCACGTCGCAGAAGAACATCGAGCGCCGGCTCGACGAAGCGGCGCGCGCCGCCGACGCGGCGAACGACGCGAAGTCCGCGTTCCTCGCGACGATGAGCCACGAGATCCGCACGCCGCTCAATGCGATCCTCGGCAACCTCGAACTGATCGGCCGCGAACCGCTCGCCGATTCGCAGCGCGAGCGGCTGCATACGGTCGAGGGCGCGTCGTCGGTGCTCCTCGACCTGATCAACGACATCCTCGACCTGTCGAAGATCGAAGCCGGCCAGATGACGATCGAGGCGATCCCGTTCGATCTCGCGGAGACGATCCGGCAAACCGGCGCGATGTTCGAGCCACTCGCGGCCGCGAAAGGGTTGCAGTTCGACGTGTTCGTCGACGACGCGCTCGCGTCGCGCTACGTCGGCGACCCGACGCGCATCCGGCAGATCGCCGCGAACCTCGTCGGCAACGCGATCAAGTTCACGAACCACGGGGAAATCACGCTCGAGGTCTACCTGCGCGACGACACGAACCCCGATTCGCCGATCGCGATCGGCGCCAGCGATACCGGCATCGGCATGACCGACGCGCAGCGCGCGGCGCTGTTCCGCCCGTTCACCCAGGCCGACACGTCGATCACGCGCCGCTACGGCGGCACGGGCCTCGGCCTCGCGCTGACGAAGCAGCTCACGCAGATGATGCACGGCACGGTCGACGTGAAGAGCGAACCCGGCAAGGGCAGCACGTTCGTCGTCACGCTGCCGCTGCGCGCGGCCACCGATGCGCAGATCGCCGAGCACGATGCCGCGCAGGCCGGCGATGCGGCGCTGCCGAGCGTCGCCGCGCGCGTGCTGGTGGTCGACGATCACCCCGTGAACCGCACGCTGCTGCAAGGGCAACTCGTCACGCTCGGCTACGCGGCCGATGCGGCCGACGAAGGCGCGGCGGCGCTGCGGCGCTGCGCGGACACGCGCTACGACCTCGTGATGACCGATCTGAACATGCCGGGGATGGACGGCTATACGCTCGCGCACGTGCTGCGTGCGCAATATCCGGGGCTGCCGATCGTCGCCGTCACCGCGCATGCGAGTGCGGCCGAGCATGCGCGCTGTGCGGAAGCGGGGATCGTCGCGGTGCTCGTGAAGCCGGTGCTGCTCGATACGATCGACCGCACCGTGCGGCGTTACGCGCAGACGGCCTCGGCGCAGGCGCCTGCCCGGCGCACGCTCGTCGATCTCGCGCAAGGTCCGCTGCCGCCGGACGTGCATGCGCTGCTCGAAGCGAGTCGAGCGCAATCGGTCGCGGCGATGCACGACGCGGCAGCGCGCAACGATATCGCCGCGCTGCGTCACGAACTGCATTCGCTGCGCGGCGCGTTCGCGACGATTCACGAACATGCGGTGGCCGACGCGATCGGCGAACTGCAAGCCATTGTGCACGGCGGCGACCTGACGTCGTTCGATGCGCGGCTCGCCGACGCGGACGCCCTCGCACGGGAAGCGCTGCGACGGCGCGCGACGCAGGTGCCGACCGCCTGAATCCAGCACGGCCGGCCGTCGTACGCTGGCCTCCTCCATCCGTCTCCTTCCGTCTCCTTCCGTCTCCTTCCGTCTCCTTCCGTTCCGCGGCGCCTGCCCGCGACGCGTCGTCGCGCGCGTAGGACTGGGCCTACACGGTCGCTATCTCGAATCAGCCAAGGACGACTGATTAGGACGAGGCCGATCCCTACCATCGGTTTGTGAACTGACAAACTGAAAGGAGTAGGGACATGAACAAGACTTATCGCAGCGTCTGGAATGCCGTGACCAACACGTGGACGGCCGCGGCCGAAACGGCGAAGGCGCATTCGAAGGGCTCGGCGCGCGCGGCGCGGCAAGCGGTGATCGCGATCGCGCTGGGCGGTGCGGCGATCGGCGGCGCGGCCGCGGCGGAAACGTGCACGACGGACGACGGGTCGAGCGGGACGGTCGATGCGGCGGGGGTGTGCAAAGCCAGTGGTTCCGGTGTGATTGGTCCGATGGGCTCAGTTGGGACAATGGCAACTGCCACCGAACTCAACGACTTGCTGAAGTTCGGCACCGGCGCGACCGGCGCAGCCAGCGCAACCGGCACGGCGTCTACGGCGCTCGGTTCCTATACACGTGCAACCGGCAACTGGTCCGTCGCAATCGGCGGCGCCACCGGCGCAGATGCAAACGGTGGACGCGGTGCTTATGCCGTCGGAAACAACGCGGTTGCGATTGGCTCCGTGAGCGAAGCGCGTGCCAACGGCTCCGTGGCATTGGGGGACAGCTCGCTGGCCGACCGCGCGAACACGGTATCGGTCGGTGCGGTCAACAATCGCGACGGCCGATCTTTCACGCGCCAGATCGTCAACGTCGCCGCCGGCACGGAAGACAACGACGCCGTGAACGTCGGCCAGATGAAGACGGCCCTGTCGACGAAGGTCGACGATACCTACGTCAAGATCGACACGAGCAACAGCACGGCCGCCGCGCAAGCCGGCACGGCCGCGCTTGCGATCGGCACGAACACGAGCGCGTCGGGATCTTACGCGACGGCCGTCGGCAACAGCGCACGCGCCAGCGGCAACAACAGCACGGCGCTCGGCTTCCAGGCGAGCAGTGCGGGCGGCGCCGCCGTCGCGGTCGGCAATGGTGCGAACGCAAGCGGCTCGCATGGGGTTGCACTGGGCGTCAACGCAGGGGCGTCCCATACCGATTCGGTCGCGCTCGGCGCCAGTTCGGTCACGGATCGCGACAACAGCGTGTCGGTCGGCTCGTCGACGCTGCGTCGGCAGATCACCAATGTAGCCGCCGGTACGGCAGACACCGACGCAGTGAACGTGGCGCAGATGAACGCGGGTCTGTCGACCACGAATGCCGCAATCGCCGCGACGAATCTCAATGTCTCGAGCCTGAGCACCGGGTTGTCGTCGACCAATAGCACCGTCGCGGGCTTGAGCACCGGCCTGTCCTCGACCAACAGCACCGTTGCTGGCCTGAGCACCAGCCTGTCCTCGACCAACAGCACCGTTGCTGGTCTGAGCACTGACTTGTCCACGACCAACAGCACCGTTGCTGGCCTGAGCACTGGTCTGTCCTCGACCAACAACACCGTCGCTGGCCTGAGCACGGGCTTGTCGTCGACGGTCAGCACGGTCGCCGGCCATACCAAGCAGATCGGTGACATCGACGACAAGCTGAGCAAGCTCGAAAGCGGGACCACCGGCCTCGTCCAGCAGGCCAATCCCGGCGACGACATCACGGTCGGCGCGAACACCGACGGCAACGCCGTGGACTTCAGCAGCAAGACCGGCGCACGCACGCTCAAGGGCGTCGCGGCAGGCGACGTGTCGGCGACGAGCACCGAAGCCGTCAACGGTTCGCAGCTGCACGGCGTGTCGGAAAGCGTTGCCTCGGCGATCGGCGGCGGCTCGACGGTGAACCCGGACGGTTCGATCTCCGCACCGTCCTTCGCCGTCGGCGACGGCAGCGGCGGCACGAAGATCGTCAACTCGGTCGGCGAGGTCGTCACCAACCTCGACGGCCGCGTCACGACCAACGAAGGCGACATCAAGAAGCTGGCCGACGATATCGGCAGCGGCACGCTCGGCCTCGTCCAGCAGGCGAAACCCGGCGACGACATCACCGTCGGCGCGAACACCGACGGCAACGCCGTGGACTTCAGCAGCAAGACCGGCGCACGCACGCTCAAGGGCGTCGCGGCGGGCGACGTGTCGGCAACGAGCACCGAAGCCGTCAACGGTTCGCAGCTGCATGGCGTGTCCGACAGCGTTGCCTCGGCGATCGGCGGCGGCGCGACGGTGAACCCGGACGGCTCGATCTCCGCACCGTCCTTCACCGTCGGCGACGGCAGCGGCGGCACGAAGATCGTCAACTCGGTCGGCGACGTCGTCACCAACCTCGACGGCCGTGTCACGACCAACGAAGGCGACATCAAGAAGCTGGCCGACGATATCGGCAGCGGCACGCTCGGTCTCGTCCAGCAGGCGAAGCCCGGCGACGACATCACGGTCGGCGCGAACACCGACGGCAACGCCGTCAACTTCAGCAGCAAGACCGGCGCGCGCACGCTCAAGGGTGTCGCGGCAGGCGACGTGTCGGCGACGAGCACCGAAGCCGTCAACGGTTCGCAACTGCATGGCGTGTCCGACAGCGTCGCTTCGGCGATCGGCGGCGGCGCGACGGTGAACCCGGACGGCTCGATCTCCGCACCGTCCTTCACCGTCGGCGACGGCAGCGGCGGCACGAAGATCGTCAACTCCGTCGGCGACGTCGTCACCAACCTCGACGGCCGCGTCACGACCAACGAAGGCGACATCAAGAAGCTGGCCGACGACATCGGCAGCGGCACGCTCGGTCTCGTCCAGCAGGCGAAGCCCGGCGACGACATCACGGTCGGCGCGAACACCGACGGCAACGCCGTCAACTTCAGCAGCAAGACCGGCGCGCGCACGCTCAAGGGTGTCGCGGCAGGCGACGTGTCGGCGACGAGCACCGAAGCCGTCAACGGTTCGCAACTGCATGGCGTGTCCGACAGCGTCGCTTCGGCGATCGGCGGCGGCGCGACGGTGAACCCGGACGGCTCGATCTCCGCACCGTCCTTCACCGTCGGCGACGGCAGCGGCGGCACGAAGATCGTCAACTCGGTCGGCGACGTCGTCACCAACCTCGACGGCCGTGTCACGACCAACGAAGGCGGCCTCAAGAAGCTCTCCGAGCAGCTTGAAAGCGGCACGCTCGGTCTCGTCCAGCAGGACGCGATGACGGGCGGCATCACGGTCGGCGCGAACACCGGCGGCTCGGTGGTGAACTTCGCGGGCACCGGCGGCGCGCGCGTGCTGTCCGGCGTCGCGAACGGCGTGGACGACGACGACGTCGTGACGGTGTCGCAGCTCCGCGCCACCGGCCTGATCGACTATACGGGCAAGGAAGTCGGTGCGGTCACGTACGACTCGGGCCTGAACTTCGACACGGTGACGTTCGCCGGCACGTTCGGCACGAAGCTGCAGCGCGTCGCCGCGGGCGAAATCAGCGCGACGAGCATGGACGCGATCAACGGCAGCCAGCTGTTCGACCTGCAGGAGCAGTTCGCGAAGCAGTACGGCGAGCTGAGCGGCCAGTTCGGCGACCTGTCGAACCGCTTCGACGATCTGTCCGACCGTCTCGGCGAACTCGAAACGAACCCCGGCACGGGCGGCCCGGGCACGGGCGACGGCTCGACGGTGGTCGGCGAAGGCGCGGTGGCATCGGGCGAGAACAGCTCGGCGCTCGGCGAGAAGGCGCTCGCGTCGGGCGAGAACAGTTCCGCCGTGGGCCAGGGCGCGGTCGCATCGGGCAGCAACGGTTCGGCCATTGGCCAGGGCTCGACGGCATCGGGCAGCAACAGCTCGGCCGTCGGCCAGGGTGCGGTCGCGTCGGGCAACAACGGTTCGGCCGTCGGCCAGGGCGCGGTCGCGTCGGGCGAAAACGGCACGGCGCTGGGCCAGGGCGCGGTTGCATCCGGCAAGGACAGCACGGCGCTGGGCCAGGGCGCGTCGGCCACCGGCAGCGGCTCGGTCGCGATCGGCCAGGGCTCGGTCGCGACGGAAGCCAACACCGTGTCGTTCGGCGACGGCACGGCCGAAGGCAACCGCCGGCTCGTCAATATCGCGGACGGCATCAACGCCAGCGATGCGGCGACGAAGGGCCAGCTCGACCGCGCGATGGAATCGGTCGACCAGCGCTTCAACGACACGAACCGCGCGATCAACGACGTCGCGAAGAACGCGTACGCCGGTATCGCGGCGGCGATGGCGATGCCGAACATGACGCCGTCGCAGCCGGGCAAGACCGTCGTCGCGGTCGGCGCCGCGAACTTCAAGAGCGGCTCGGCGATCGCCGCCGGCGCCACCTACCGGTCGCGCAGCGGCAACTGGCTCGTGAACGGCGCGACGTCGATCACGTCGGTCGGCGACGTGGGTGTGCGTGCCCAGGTCGGCTATGAGTTCTGACCCGATCGCTCCGCCTCGCGCGGAGCATCGACCCGACGCGGGGGAATCCTCCCCCGCCGTTCGGCCGACGGCCGGTGCCGATTCCGCCTGGAGTCGCCACCGGCCGTCGGCGCGTCCGCATTACGCGCGGCCTGCCATGGCGCGCCCGGCAACGGCCCACCTGCGCCGATCCCTTTCCTTCAACCGAGCGAGACACGCGCGCCGCCGGATGCGGCGCGACACGTGAGACCAACATGAACAGAACCTTCCCTATTCGCATCGTGATCGCCGACGACCATCCGGCCGTCGTCATCGGCGCCCGCTACGAACTGTCGGCCACGAACACCGTCGCGGTGGTCGCGACGGCGCACAACTCGACGGAGCTGATGGACGCGCTGTCGAACCATCCGTGCGACGTGCTGGTGTCCGACTACGCGATGCCCGGCACCGAATACGGCGACGGCCTCGCGATGTTCACGACCCTGCTCAAGCGCTTTCCGGGACTGAAGATCGTCGTGATGACGATGATGGAGAACGCGGTGGCGCTGCGCGCGCTGATCGACATCGGCATCGCGTGCATCGTCAGCAAGTCGGACATGCCCAATCACCTGACGATGGCGATCCACGCGGCCTATACGAACGGCCGCTACCTGTCGCCGTCGATGGACCGGATCCTGCGCAACACCGGCAGCGTCGGCGGCAGGGCGCCCGCGCTGTCGGTGCGCGAGGTGGAAGTGATTCGCCTGTTCGCATCGGGGCTGTCGGTCAACGAGATCGCGGAGAAGCTCAATCGCAGCAAGAAGACGATCAGTACGCAGAAAAGCTCGGCGATGCAGAAGCTCGGCATCGAGCGCGACGTCGACCTGGTGCGCTATGCGATCGCCTGCGGGCTCGTGACCGACTACGGCTATGCGCCGCCCGTGCGCGGCGACGAAGCGGCCGGATAATACCGCCGCGCGCTGAAACGAAAAACCCCGGCAACCGTGAGGTCGCCGGGGTTTCGGTGCGCGGGCAGTGCCCGGCACATCAGGGCACATCTGCGTTCGCTGCCGCGATCCCGCGCGGCCGGCCCCGTTGCGCGCGCCGTCAGGCCGGATCGACGCCGCCTTCCTCTTTCGCGTCGCCGCCCCGCCCTTCGCTGGCCGATGCGGCGACGATCCCGTGCTCGATCGCGTAACGCAACAAATCGATGTCCTTGTCGATCCCGAGCTTTTCCATCGCGCGCGCCTTCTGCGTGCTGATCGTCTTCTTGCTGCGGCTGAGTTGGTCGGCGATCTCGTTGACCGTGAGGCCCGACGCATAAAGCCGCACGACTTCGAGTTCGCGGTCGCTGAGCTCGCGCTTCTGGTCGGCGGCCCGCGCGCTCGAATGCGACGTGAGCGTGCGCACGACCTTCTCGACCGACGGCGAATAGTAGGTGCCGCCCGTCGCGGCCGCGTGAATCGCGGGAATCAGGTGATCGATCGTGTCGGACTTGCTGACGATGCACTCGATGCCGAGCCGGGTCAGCGCGCCGATCACGGCCGGGTTGTCGAGCATGGTCAGCACGACCAGCTTGACGGCCGGGTGATTGCGCTGGAGATAGGAGAACAGCGTGATGCCGTCGCCGTGCGCGCTGCCCGGCATCGCATAGTCGGACACCACGACGTCGCACACGCCGGCCTCGACGAGCCGGATCAACTCGGTCGAATTGACGGCCTTGCCGGTCAGCCGGATCGTCGGCACCGACGACAGGCCGTGCTCGACGCCGACCAGCATCGCCGGGTGGTCGTCGGCCAGTACCACGCGTATCAGATAGCTTCCCATAGTCGTCCAGATTTGCGCGGCAATCGTCGCGGCCTGCTCGCCGCCCGGCGGGCGGCGACGGCGCGCATCGCGGCGTCGTGGATCGTAATTGGGCGCTATCTTCGCACGAAAACGGGCGCATCAGCCATCGCCCCGGCCGGCGGCGGCGGCCGCACCGCGCACCGCCATGAAAAAAACCGCCGGCTCGTGACGAGCGGGCGGTTCCAGGTACAGGGCGGGACGGTGGGTGGGAGCGTCCTTCCGTCGGCTCAGTGCCGATCGGGTTCCCGCGCGTACCGGTGGCGCGTCATCCGCTGCGCGTTACTTCGCATCGATCCGGATCTCGACGCGGCGATTCTGCGCACGGCCTTCCGCGGTCGCGTTGGACGCGACCGGATCGGCGGCGCCGAGGCCTTCGGAGACGAACGACTGCGCCTTCAGGCCGTTGCTGCGCAGGTAGTTCATCACGTTGCGGGCCCGCGAAGCCGACAGCGCGAGGTTGTGCGTGTCGCTGCCCGTCGAATCGGTGAAGCCGGTGATCGCCACGCGGCGGAACTCGACGCCGCTGTTGATCTGCACGAAGCGGTCGAGCTGGCTGCGCGCGTCCGGCGTCAGCACCGCGCTGTCGAACGCGAAGTTCGCGTCGCCCTGCAGCAGCACCTGGCGCTGCTGGACCGGCTGAGGCGCCGGCGCCGGTTGCGGCGCCGGCGGCGCGGCCTGCACGACCGGCTGCGGCTTGCCGCACATGAACGTGATCTCGCGCGGGTCCTTCATCGGCGCGCGGCTATACACGCGGTCGATCATCTCGAGCGGCGTGAAGCCCTTGCCCTGGCAGAATTCCTCCGCCGCGCGGGCGCAGGCGTTCGCGCTGCCGAGCAGCCCGTCGCAGCTCACGCGGAATACGGTGTCCGGCTTGCCGGGAATCGACACCGCACGGATGTCGTAGGTGACGCCCGATTGCGTCGTACACGCACCGAGCGCCATCGCGATCGCGCCGATCGATGCGGCGCGCAACAACAAGGTTTTCATGGTCATGGTGAAACGTCCGCCGTGAAGCGGACGCCTGAAAAAGTTGAATGGAGTCAGTCGGATCGCCCGCTCGGGCGGGGCGCGAGGCCCCGCCCGGCGGCTTACCACTGATACGAAGCGCCCACGCCGACGGTGTTGCCGCCGCTCGACATGCCCACGCCGGCCTTCATCTTCAGGTTCTGCGTGATGCGGGCCTCGCCGCCGAACGCCACCGCCTGATAGCCCTTGTAGGTCGCGCCGCCGATACCGAACGACACCGTCTTGCCCGGATCGACGCCCGGGATCATCGTCAGCGCGGTGGCCGCGGCGATACCGGAGTACGCGTTGCGCGACAGGTCGTTGACCTGACCTTGCACGCCGCCGATCGCGCGATCCATCTGGCCCTTCGTCGCCGCGTCGGACGCGTTCACGCCATCGGCCAGGTTCGAGATCGTGCGCTTCTGATCGGCCGTACCGACGGACACGGTGTTGTCGCTCGACGCCACCGAGCCGGCGCCCAGCGCGACGGAGTTCTTGCCCGACGCGTTCGCACCGTCGCCGATCGCCGTCGACTTCTCGCCCGATGCGTTCGCGCTGCTGCCGATCGCGGTCGCGCCTTCGGCGCTGCTCTTCGAGCCCGAACCGATTGCCGTACCGTTGCTGCCCGATACGTTCGCGTTGGAACCCACGACCGTGGCGTTGTTCGCGCCCGTGCCGATCGTCGCGCCCGAACCCGCGGCCGTGTTGCCCGTGCCGCTGCCCGCGTTCGCCTTCGTCGTGCCGTCCGTGCCCACGTCGGTACCGGCGAAGTAGTCGTTGCCGGAACCGCCGTTGCCCGGATTGCCCGTGCCCGGGTTCCGCTCCAGTTCGCCGACGCGATCGTCGAGGCCGCCGATCTTGTCGTTCAGTTCGCTCAACTGCCCGAAGTTCACCGCGTCATACCGGCTCGAACCGTCCGCGACGTTGGTCAGGCGCACCGGCGCCGCGCCCGAGCCGCCCAGGGTCACCGAGCCGTAGTTCGCCGTGCCGTCCTTGTTCAGGTCGTAACGCACCGCGAGCGAATCCGTCGCACCGTACTTGGCCGCGGCCTGCACTGCTTCGGCCACGGTCTTGTACTTGCTGCCGTTCACTTCGATCGACGTGTCCGCGAGCTTGCCGTCCGCATCGACCTTCGTCCCGCCGCCGATCGTGTCCGCCACGCTCTGCGCGGTGCCGTGCAGTTGCGAGCCGTTGATCGCGTCGCGGCTCGTCGCGCTCACCGCACCCGTGCCCACGCCGGTCAGCACG
Source organism: Burkholderia sp. IO2 (assembly GCF_029522185.1). Classification (NCBI taxonomy): domain Bacteria; kingdom Pseudomonadati; phylum Pseudomonadota; class Betaproteobacteria; order Burkholderiales; family Burkholderiaceae; genus Burkholderia; species Burkholderia sp. IO2. The sequence continues at coordinate 56,422 of NZ_JAKWFH010000038.1, forward strand.
CGGTCGCCCGCCGTGCCCGTGAAGTTCACCGACGTGCCGTCCGTGTCCTTCGCGACCGTGATCTCGCGCGTGTCCGCGTCCTGCTGGACGAGGCCGATCGAGCCGTGGACGAGGCTGCTCGAGATGTTCTCGATCGCGTCGCCGACGTTGTTGTACGTCTTGTCGTTGACGGTGTACGTCGGGTTCGTCACGTTGCCGTTCGCGTCGACGGTCGAGCCGCCGCCCAATGCGTCGGCCACGCTCTTCGACGCGCCGTACAGCTGCGAGCCGTTCACCGCGTCCATGCTGGTCGCGTTCACCGCGCCGGCCTTGACGTTCGACAGCGTCGTGCCGTTCGCGCCCTTCAGCGTGATCTGGTCGAAGTTCGCCGAACCGTTCGCATGCTTGTCGTACGTCACGGCGAGCGACGTCAGGCCCGTACCCGGGTTAGACGAATCGATCGGCGCAACCAGGCCCGCGTCCTGCAACTGGCCCACGTTGATCGCGTCGTGACGATCCACGCCGTCCGCGACGTTCTTCAACGCCACCGGCGTCGTCGCGCCCGCGCCGCCCAGCGTCACCGAACCGAGGTTCGGCGTGCCGTCCGCGTTGCGGTCGTACGTCACCGCCGCAATCGACTGGCCCGTCACCGGGTCGACCAGACCCGAATCGGTCAGCTGCTTGTTGATCACGGTGATGTTCTGCGTGTTCGTCGTCGTACGGCCGTCGAGGTTCGACAGTGCGTCGCCCACGTTGTTGTACGACTTCGACTGCGACGCATCCGCCGGGTCCGCCAGCGAGTACGTCGGGTTCGTCACCTTGCCGTCCGCGCCCACCGTCGCGCCGCCGCCCAGCGAGTCGGCCACGCTTTGCGCCGTGCCGTGCAGCTGCGCACCGTTGATCGCGTCCGTGCTCGTGGCCGTGACCGCGCCCGCCTTCACGTTCGTGATCGTCGTGCCGTCCGCGCCCTTCAGCGTGACCATGTCCTTCGCGGCGCCGTCGTAGGCGACGGCGAGCGACGTCAGGCCCGCACCCGGGTTCGTCGGGTCGACCGGCGCAACCAGGCCTGCGTCCTGCAGCTGGCCCAGGTTGATCGCGTCGTGACGCTCCGTGCCGTCCGCAACGTTCTTCAGTGCGACCGGCGTCGTGGCGCCCGCGCCACCCAGCGTCACAGTGTCCTTCGCCGCGCCGTCGTACGTCACCGCCATCGACGTCAGGTTGCCCTTGCCGTCGTCGCCCACCAGGCCCGCGCCCTTCAGCTGGCCGAGGTTCAGCGCATCGCCGTCGTCCGTCGCGTCGGCCACGTTCTTCAGCTGCGTCGGGCCGGCGCCATTACCCAGCGTCACCGAACCGTAGTTCGGCGTGCCGTCCGCGTTGCGATCGTACGTGACCGCCGCGATCGCCTTGCCGTCGTCGCCGATCAGGCCAGAACCCTTCAGCTGGCTCACGTTCACCGCGTCCATGTCGGCCACGCCGGCCTTCACGTTCGACAGCGTCGTACCGTCCGCGCCCTTCAGCGTGACCGTGTCCTTCGCGACACCGTCGTACGCGACGGCGAGCGACGTCAGGCCCGTACCCGGGTTAGACGAATCGATCGGCGCAACCAGGCCCGCGTCCTGCAACTGGCCCACGTTGATCGCGTCGTGACGATCCACGCCGTCCGCGACGTTCTTCAACGCCACCGGCGTCGTCGCGCCCGCGCCGCCCAGCGTCACCGAACCGAGGTTCGGCGTGCCGTCCGCGTTGCGGTCGTACGTCACCGCCGCGATCGACTGGCCCGTCACCGGGTCGACCAGACCCGAATCGGCCAGCTGCTTGTTGATCACGGTGATGTTTTGCGTGTTCGTCGTCGTACGGCCGTCGAGGTTCGACAGCGCGTCGCCCACGTTGTTGTACGACTTCGACTGCGACGCATCCGCCGGATCGGCCAGCGAGTACGTCGGGTTCGTCACCTTGCCGTCCGCGCCCACCGTCGCGCCGCCGCCCAGCGAATCGGCCACGCTTTGCGCCGTGCCGTGCAGCTGCGCACCGTTGATCGCGTCCGTGCTCGTGGCCGTGACCGCGCCCGCCTTCACGTTCGTGATCGTCGTGCCGTCCGCGCCGCCTTGCAGCGTGACGCGAGCCTTGGTGTCGTCGTCATAGCCGACGGCCAGCGGGTTGCCCGAACCGCCCGAGTTGTCCGCGACGTACTGCTTCAACTGGTTGTAGTTGATCGCGTCATGGTCGTCCGTCGCATCCGCGACGTTCTTGATCTGCGTCGGACCCGCGCCATTGCCCAGCGTCACCGAGCCGTAGTTCGGCGTGCCGTCCGCGAGACGGTCGTACGTGACCGCGGCGATCGACTTGCCGTCGTCGCCGATCAGGCCCGAGCCCTTGAGCTGCGAAACGTTCACCGCGTCCATGTCGGCAACACCCGCCTTCACGTTCGACAGCGTCGTGCCGTCCGCGCCCTTCAGCGTCACGGTGTCCTTCGCGTTGCCGTCGTACACGACAGCCAGCGATTCGCCCGTGACCGGGTCGATCACGCCGCCGTCCTTCAGCGAGTCCTTCAGGTCGCTCAGGTTCTGGTTCGTCGCGAACAGCTGCGAACCGTTCACGGCGTCCTTGCTCGTCGCCGACAGTTCGCCATCCTTGACGTTGTGGATCGCCACCGGCGTGGTCGCGCCCGTGCCGCCCAGCGTGATGCTGTCCTTCGCCGCGCCGTCGTACGTCACCGCCATCGACGTCAGGTTGCCCTTGCCGTCGTCGCCCACCAGGCCTGCCTCCTTCAGCTGGCCGAGGTTCAGCGCATCGCCGTCGTCCGTCGCATCGGCCACGTTCTTCAGCTGCGTCGGGCCTGCACCGTTACCCAGCGTCACCGAACCGTAGTTCGGCGTGCCGTCCGCGTTGCGATCGTACGTGACCGCGGCGATCGACTTGCCGTCGTCGCCGATCAGGCCCGAGCCCTTCAGCTGCGAAACGTTCACCGCGTCCATGTCGGCCACGCCGGCCTTCACGTTCGCAAGCGTCGTGCCGTCCGCGCCGGCCAGCGTCACCTTGTCCTTCGCCGCGCCGTCGTACGTCACCGCCATCGACGTCAGGTTGCCCTTGCCGTCGTCGCCCACCAGGCCCGCGTCCTTCAGCTGGCCGAGGTTCAGCGCATCGTGGTCGTCCTTCGCGTCCGCGACGTTCTTCAGCGCGACCGGAGCCGTCGCGCCCGCGCCGCCCAGCGTCACCGAACCGAGGTTCGGCGTGCCGTCCGCGTTGCGGTCGTACGTCACCGCCGTGATCGACTGACCGGTCACCGGATCGACCAGACCCGAATCGGCCAGTTGCTTGTTGATCACGGTGATGTTCTGCGTGTTCGTCGTCGTACGGCCGTCGAGGTTCGACAGCGCGTCGCCCACGTTGTTGTACGACTTCGACTGCGACGCATCCGCCGGGTCCGCCAGCGAGTACGTCGGGCTCGTCACCGTGCCGTCCGCGCCCACCGCCGCCCCGCCGCCGAGCGCGTCCGTCACGCCCTTCAACTGGCTGACGTTGACCGCATCGGTCGCCTGCGTGCCTGCCGCGACGTTGACGACCTGGCGTTCGGCACCCGCACGACCGACGGATACCGAGTTCGCACGATTCGAGAACGCGTTCGCGCCGAGCGCGACGCTGTTGGCCGCGCCCGCGGTCGTGTTCGCGCCAAGCGCCATCGCGCCTTCGACGCCGCGTGCGACGTTCGCACCGGTACCCATCGCGATCGCGTTGGTCGAGCCGGCCCGCACGTTCGCGGCGTTACCGAGCGCGATCGAGCCGTCGCCGATTGCCTGCGCATTGTTGTTGCCGACGGCCAGCGCATACTCGCCGTTCGCCTGCGCGTTCGCACCCAGCGCGACGGCCTGCGTGCCGTTCGTCTGGACGTTCGAACCCATGGCGACCGAGTAGTCCTGGCCGGCGCCGGTCTGCGCGAAGCTACCGATCGCGACCGAGTTGTTCGAACCCGCGCCGCTTTGCAGGCCGACGGCCACCGCATTGGCGCCGCTTGCCGCCGTCGACGAACCGATCGCGGCCGCCGTTGCGGTAGCCGGATCCGCGCCGTTCAGCGACGCGACGTTGTTGCCCTGCAGGCCTTCGATCGCGACGAGCGGGTCGCTGACGTCCATCGTCTGCATCGAGCGCGAACTCACCTCGTCGATGGCAGCCTTCGTCTTCTTGTCGATCTCCGACGAGAAGCTGTCGATCGCCTGTTGCGTCTTCGAGCTCACCGACGTCGACAGGTCGTTCAGCGCCGCATACAGCTGGCCGCCGTTGACCGCGTCCGTGCTCTGGAATGCGACGTCGCCGTCCGCCACGTTGACGATCTTGCGTTCGCGGCCCACGTCGCCGACCGACACGACGTTGTTCTGGTTCGCGACCGAGTTGTAGCCGATCGCGACCGAACCGTTGCCGGTCACACGTGCGCCGCTGCCGAGCGCCAGCGAGTTGGCGCTGGTCGCCCGTGCGTCGGAACCGATGGCGACCGCGAGCGCGCCGCTGGCGACAGCCGGCGTGCCCGTGACCGGGTCGGCATTGACCTTGACGAAGCGCAGGTTGCCGCCGGACATCTCGTCGCGGAGATCCGACAGGCCCGTGTTCAGTTGCTTGACGTTGACTGCGTCGAGGTCGTCGACGCCCGTCGCGACGTTCTTGATCTGCGTCGGACCCGCGCCATTGCCCAGCGTCACCGTGCCATAGTTCGGCGTGCCGTCCGCGTTACGGTCGTACGTCACCGCGGCGATCGACTTGCCGTCGTCGCCGATCAGGCCGGAATCCTTCAGCTGGCTCACGTTCACCGCGTCCATGTCCGCCACGCCGGCCTTCACGTTCGACAGCGTCGTGCCGTCCGTGCCCTTCAGCGTAACCGTGTCCTTCGCGTTGCTGTCGTACACGACAGCCAGCGATTCGCCCGTCACCGGGTCGATCACGCCGCCATCCTTCAGCGAATCCTTCAGGTCGCTCAGGTTCTGGTTCGTCGCGAACAGCTGCGAACCGTTCACGGCATCCTTGCTCGTCGCCGACAGTTCGCCATCCTTGACGTTGTGGATCGCCACCGGCGTGGTCGCGCCAACGCCGCCCAGCGTCACGCTGTCTTTCGCCGCGCCGTCGTAGGTCACTGCCATCGACGTCAGGTTGCCCTTGCCGTCGTCGCCGACCAGGCCCGCGCCCTTCAGCTGGCCGAGGTTCAGTGCGTCGTGATCGTCCGTTGCGTCCGCGACGTTCTTGATCTGCGTCGGACCTGCGCCGTTACCCAGCGTCACCGTGCCGTAGTTCGGCGTGCCGTCCGCGTTACGGTCGTACGTCACCGCGGCGATCGACTTGCCGTCGTCGCCGATCAGGCCGGAATCCTTCAGCTGGCTCACGTTCACCGCGTCCATGTCCGCCACGCCGGCCTTCACGTTCGACAGCGTCGTGCCGTCCGTGCCCTTCAGCGTAACCGTGTCCTTCGCGTTGCTGTCGTACACGACAGCCAGCGATTCGCCCGTCACCGGGTCGATCACGCCGCCATCCTTCAGCGAATCCTTCAGGTCGCTCAGGTTCTGGTTCGTCGCGAACAGCTGCGAACCGTTCACGGCATCCTTGCTCGTCGCCGACAGTTCGCCATCCTTGACGTTGTGGATCGCCACCGGCGTGGTCGCGCCAACGCCGCCCAGCGTCACGCTGTCTTTCGCCGCGCCGTCGTAGGTCACTGCCATCGACGTCAGGTTGCCCTTGCCGTCGTCGCCGACCAGGCCCGCGCCCTTCAGCTGGCCGAGGTTCAGTGCGTCGTGATCGTCCGTTGCGTCCGCGACGTTCTTGATCTGCGTCGGGCCTGCGCCGTTACCCAGCGTCACCGTGCCGTAGTTCGGCGTGCCGTCCGCGTTACGGTCGTACGTCACCGCGGCGATCGACTTGCCGTCGTCGCCGATCAGGCCCGAGTCCTTCAGCTGGCCTACGTTCACCGCGTCCATGTTCGCCACACCGGCCTTCACGTTCGACAGCGTCGTGCCGTCCGTGCCGGCCAGCGTCACCTTGTCACGCGCCGCGCCGTCGTACGTCACCGCCATCGACGTCAGGTTGCCCTTGCCGTCGTCACCGACCAAGCCCGCGTCCTTCAGCTGGCCTACGTTCACCGCGTCCATGTTCGCCACACCCGCCTTCACGTTCGACAGCGTCGTGCCGTCCGTGCCGGCCAGCGTCACCTTGTCACGCGCCGCGCCGTCGTACGTCACCGCCATCGACGTCAGGTTGCCCTTGCCGTCGTCACCGACCAGGCCCGCGTCCTTCAGCTGGCCGAGGTTCAGTGCGTCGTGATCGTCCGTCGCGTCAGCGACGTTCTTGATCTGCGTCGGGCCTGCGCCGTTACCCAGCGTCACCGTGCCGTAGTTCGGCGTGCCGTCCGCGTTACGGTCGTACGTCACCGCGGCGATCGACTTGCCGTCGTCGCCGATCAGGCCCGAGTCCTTCAGCTGGCCTACGTTCACCGCGTCCATGTTCGCCACACCGGCCTTCACGTTCGACAGCGTCGTGCCGTCCGCGCCGGCCAGCGTCACCTTGTCACGCGCCGCGCCGTCGTACGTCACTGCCATCGACGTCAGGTTGCCCTTGCCGTCGTCACCGACCAGGCCCGCGTCCTTCAACTGGCCGAGGTTCAGTGCGTCATGGTCGTCCGTCGCGTCCGCGACGTTCTTGATCTGCGTCGGACCTGCGCCGTTGCCCAGCGTCACCGTGCCGTAGTTCGGCGTGCCGTCCGCGTTACGGTCGTACGTCACCGCGGCGATCGACTTGCCGTCGTCTCCGATCAGGCCCGAGCCCTTCAGCTGGCTCACGTTCACTGCGTCCGTGTCTTGCGTGCCGGCCGCCACGTTCGTGATCTGCCGCTGCAGCGTCGCCGAACCCACCGACACGCTATTCGCTCGATCGGCGATCGAAGTGTCACCCAACGCGACACCGTATTGAGCCGTCACCGACGCGCCGTCGCCGAGCGCCACGCCGCGTTGCGTAGTCCGGGCCCCGCGCCCGATTGCGATCGCCCCGCCGGCATTGGTGTTCGTCGTGGACGCGCCCTCGCCGAGCGCCAGTTGCCCGAATCCGCCCGACGTGTACGCCTTGGCGCCAATGGCGATATTCGTCTGACCGCCATTGATGTCCGTGGCATTCGCGATCGCGCCGTCGCCGATCGCAATCGACTGAGTACCGGAAGCGCGTGCCGCGATCGAACCACGCACCGCTACATAGGGGTTCGAGCCTGCCGCGATCGCGGCATTCAGTTGGCCGACGTTCACGGCGTCGGTTTCTTGCGTACCGGCAGCCACGTTGGTGATCTGCCGACGCAGCGTCGACGAGCCGACCGATACGCTGTTGTTGCGGTCCGTCGCTGACAGGGCACCAAGCGCCACCGAATCGGTATGGGATGCCACGGCGTTGACACCCAGTGCAACGCCATGCGAGCCGCTTGCGTTCGCACCATTGCCGACCGCGACGGCGGCGCCGCCCGCACTGCTTGCCTGGAAGCCGAGCGCCGTGCTGTTGTCCCCGTTGGCCCGTGCACTGTTGCCGAACGCCGTCGCGTACGTTCCGGACGCGCTCGTATTCGTGCCGATGGCAACCGCGCCCGAGCCTGCCTGCGCGGCGGCCGTACCGTTGCGCGTATCGATCTTGATGTACGTGTTGTCGACCTTGGTCGACAACGCAGTATTCATCTGACCGAGATTCACGGCATCCGTATTCTGCGTACCGGCGGCCACGTTGACGATCTGTCGCTGCTGCGACGTCGACCCGACCGACACCGCATTGTTGCGATCGCCAACCGAGTTCGCGCCGAGCGCAACCGAATTCGTCCCGCTGGCCAGAGCCCCGCGGCCGAGCGCGGTCGCGGTCGTACCCGTTGCACTCGCGCGCTCGCCCAGTGCCACGCTCGACGCCGATGTCGCATTCGCGAGCACACCGATCGCAACGGCGTTCGTGGTTGCATTGGCGGAATAGCCGATCGCGGAGCCATAGGTTCCGCTGGTGCTCGCGCCGCGACCGACCGCGATGGCGTTCGCACCCACGGCGCTCGCGGAAAACCCGAGCGAAGTTGCGCCATCCGCAGTAGCCGTCGAACGGGAGCCCACGGAAGTCGTATTGACGGCCTGAGCGGCAGCTGCCTGGCCGAAGGCCGATGCGTTGGCGCCCGCAGCATTTGCGCTCGTACCGACCGCAACACTTTCCGACCCCGTCGCTCGCGACAACGTGCCGATCGCCGTGGCGTTCTGATTGTTCGCCACAGTATTGCCGCCGAGCGCTACGGCCGAAGTACCCGTCGCGCTGGCATTGGCACCGATCGCGGTGGCGCTGCTACCTGCGCGCGCAGCCGTCGCCGCCGCATACGTACCCGTATTGGTCACCACGTACGGGTTCACCGTCCCCGCGGCCGCGATCGCTGCGTTCAGCTGATTCACGTTGACGGCATCCGTCCCGGCCGTACCGGCGGCCAGGTTGTTGATGCGGTGGTTCGTCATGTTGAAGTTGCTATCGACGTCCACCGGGCCGCGCAGGTGCACGCCCGAGCCGCCCAGCAGGAACAGATGGCCATCGACGGTGCCGCTGATGCCGGCTTCGGTCGCCGCGCTGGCCTGACCGACGCCACCACCGTTGACGTTGCTGTGGTTGTACAGCTGAAACGACCGGACGTGACCTTCACTCAGTCTGAAATTGGAGATTGCCGTACCGCACGCCCCGGTTGTCCGCGTTCCGACGGTATTGCCGCCGCCAAAGGTCGTCCCGTAATAACCGCTACCGGTCGGCGCACAAAGCGACAACGACCCGCCGCCATTGGCGGCCTGCGCCATCGCATCATTTGCCATCGAACCGCCGCCCACGCCGGCCATCACCGCGACCGCCGCCGTGACCGACGACCGCATCGTCGTATTCGACTTCGATTTCGTACGCATCCGCGCGGTTTCGGCCGCCGCCGTCCATGTACCCGTCGTCGCGTTCCAGACGGTGCGATAACTCTTGTTCATGCTGATTGCCTCTGTAGAGAAAAAGGGTGAAGGACGCTCCTCGTCCACAGATGCCAATGTATTGATCGCCTGTCATTTCGATAATCAGACGGCTGGACGTGCGGCGACTTATTTCGTAGGCCCAGTCCTAACATGACGTTGCTTGACAATCGGCCGTGCCAGACGCGGCACGACACGCCGCTCTCCTGAACGATTCCGTTTGACACGAGCGCGCGGCAAGCCTTATATACGCACCGCGCCGCCGATTGCCTGAATAGGACTGGTCCTATCCATCGCGCGCGAGTGTTTCGGACTGCCCTACATACAGACCCGCCCGCTATCCCGATAATTTTCCCGTTCCCCGAGCCGGCCGCGCATCGCGCCGCCGTCGTGCGGCTCGCGGATATCGTCCGCGTTCCGGCATCGCCGCGACGCGTCTCCCGATTTGCGCATTGATTCACCGGTCTTCGTCTCATGCCCATCCGCCATCTCTTCGCGTCCCATACGGACGCCAGCGCGCCGTTCGCGTCGATTGACGACGATGCGCACGACCTGAGCCTGCTGAACCGGTATCAGCGCTTCACGCTGTACGGCGGCGCGGTCGTGCTGTCGCTCGTGATCCTGATCGCGGCCGGCATCCTGCTGGTCGGGTCGGTGCGCGACTACATCGCCGAGCGCCGCGACCTGTTCGCGACGCACAAGGCGCTCGTGCAACTGGAAATGGATGCGAAACAGGCATCGATGCGCCGCGCGGTGATCAATGCCGAGCTGTTGTGGAACGGCCATCCGCCGCATGCGCGCGAAGCCTCCGATGCACTGAGAAAAGACGGGCACGTGCTGCTCGCCCCGATGCCCGGCGTGAGCGAAATCTTCGTGGCCGCGTCGCCGAAGGCGCTCGCCGACCACGAAACCGATCGCTACGTGCAGTTGATGGAGCGCCAGACGATTTCGGTCGCGGCGGCCGAGCGGCAGACCGGTCGCGCGGTGCGCGGCTACGCGTACAGTCCTGACCGCAACGTGATCGCGATCACGCCGCCGCCGTCGATGCCGTATCCCGACCTGCTCGCGCGCATCGGCGTGCGCGACACGCATGCGTTGATCCAGCACCTCGCGTTCGACGCTGCCGACTGGTCCGATCCGGCCGTCGCGCGCTACTGGCGCCTGTCGCGCCGGATCGCGTGGCAGGCGCCGGCGATCGATCCGCTGACCGGCAAGACGGTCTTCCGTCTCGTCGAACCCGCCTTCGACGGTCAGCAGCATTTCATGACCTTCGTGAGCGACTTCGACGTCGACGTGATCGCCGAGCGCATGAAGCACGCGCCGGCCGATGCCGTCGCGATGCTGATCGACGAAAACGGCCGCGTGCTGCTCGATGTCGACCGCACCGGCGACGCGGAGGACGGCGCCGCGCTGATGAAGCACGCGCTGGCCGAAGGCACGTGGCGGCGCGGCCTCGCGCATTTCGACGAAAGCTACCGCCACGGCGTGTTCACGATCAGCGACCGGATCTCCGACACCGGCTACGCGATTGTCTATGCGTACTCGTGGCGCACGATCGCCTTTGCGATCTGGTCGACGATGCTGCGCGAGTTCGGCACGACCGCGACGATCCTCATCGTGCTGTGGACGCTCGTGATCGCGTTCGACCTGCGGGTGTTCGCACCGCTGTTTCGCCGCTCGCGCCGCGTGTTCGAAAGCGAGCGGATGAGCCGCACGATCGTCGCGACCGCGCCGTTCGGCATCGGCCTCGTATCGCCCGACACGCGACAGGTGCTGCTGCGCAACCGGATGCTCGAACTGTACGAACGCGAGGCCGGCGATCCGCCGCTGCACGAGCGGCTGCTGGCGCACTACCGCGAACACGCGGACGCGTCGCCCGTGCAGCTCGACGTCGAACTGCCGGTGACGCTCGACGACGGCCGCGCGCGCGACCTGCTCGTCAACTTCGTGCGCGTGCGCTACAAGGGCAAGGATGCGCTGCTGTGCAGCTTCTCCGACATCACGACGCGCGCCGACGCCGAACGCGCGCTCGACAGCGCGAACCGCGCGAAATCGACGTTCCTCGCGACGATCAGCCACGAGATCCGCACGCCGCTGAACGCGATGCTCGGCAATCTCGAACTGCTCGACAAGGCGCCCGACCCGAGCCGGCAGAAGCCGCGCCTGCATGCGGTCACGTCGGCCGCACGGATGCTGCTCGACATGCTGAACAACGTGCTCGACATGACAAAGATCGAAGCCGACCGGATGACGCTCGAAGCGACCGGTTTCCGGATCGACGAGCTGATGCGCGACGTGGCGGACCTGTTCGAGCCGGTGGCCGGCGCGAAGGGCATCGCGCTGCGCATCGACGTCAATCCGGCGGTCACGCACACGTATCTCGGCGACCCGATGCGCGTGCGGCAGATCGTCGTGAACCTGGTCAGCAACGCGATCAAGTTCACCGACCGCGGCGCGGTGGCGTTGTCGGTGTCGGCGCCGTCGGGCGACGCGACGCCCGTGACGATCCGCGTCAGCGATTCGGGCATCGGCATGACGGCCGACCAGCTGGCGCACGTGTTCGAGCCGTTCGCGCAGGCCGACGAATCGATCGCGCGCCGTTTCGGCGGCACGGGCATCGGCCTCGCGCTGAGCTACAAGCTCGCGGAATCGATGGGCGGGCGCATCGACGCGAACAGCGTGCCGGGCGTCGGGTCGACCTTCGTCGTCACGTTGCCACTGCCGCTCGACCGCCAGCCGGGCGCGGCCCAGGCGCTTTCGAGCGACGACGCGCCGGACGTGCGCGTGCTGTTCGTCGACGACAATCCGGTCAACCGTTCGCTCGTCCACGATCAGCTGGACGTACTCGGCTATCAGGCCGATATCGCATCGAATGTCGCGGAAGCGCTCGATCTGGTGGATCGTCACGACTATGCGGTCGTGCTCACCGATCTGAACATGCCGGGCCTCGACGGCTACGCGTTCGCCCGCGTGCTGCGCGAACGCGGCCGCGTACAGCCGATCCTGGCGGTCACCGCACATGCCGAACCGGACGAGTTGCGGCTGGCGTGGGAAGCGGGTATCGACGAAATCGTCACGAAGCCGACGTCGCTGAAATCGCTCGAGCAGGCGATCGCGAAGTACGCGGGGACGTGGCGGCGGCCGACGTATCCGCCCGTACCCGCGCGCGCCCCCGGCCCGTTGCCGAAAGACCTGCACACGGTGCTCGTCGATGCGACGCGACGCTCGAGCGCGACCATTGCGCGGGCGTTGCAGGATGGCGATCTGAAGGTTGCGCGTTCGGAGATTCACAGCATGCGCGGTGCGTTCGCGATGATCGGCGAGCGGGAGATTTCAGGGCTTTGCGCGTCGATGGAAGCGCTGGCGCTGGCCGGGGATGCGGCCGCGTTCGCGCGGGAGTTCGAGCGCTATCGACAGAGCGCGAACGAGATCCTGATGCGGCGTGCGGCGGGCTGATCGAATCATCGATTGAAACGATTTCTGACACATCGGGAATGAATCGACGACGCAGTCAGCCGACGCGATCGCGCCGGATTCGTTATGCAGCAAGCGTCGATGCATAGGCCGGATGGCCAACATCGATAAATTCGTACGTGACCGATCCATCACGCCGGGTGTTCTCGACTACAGTGGTTGCACGTTTTCGCCAGGGTTCTCAGGCCGCTTCGACATGCGATGCATGTGAGGAAGCGGTACTCGAAATCCGTTGCGTAAACGAGCGCGGCCCGCAGGTGAAACAGCACCTGCGGGCCGCTGACCACAACCAACTTCCAAGGAGTTGACCATGGCTGGCGCGAATCATAACGCACCGATGTATTTCCGCGATCGTTTTGTCTCCCCTCGTTCGTCTCTTCAATCCCGCCGCATCGTTGCGCATATCAGGCTCGCCGACATGGCGCCGCCAGTCGTGCATCTGTGGATGAAACTGTCCGGCCGATGGATCGAGGCGGCGGGTTTCGATCCCGAACAGCGTCTGCATATCGAGGTGTCGCACAAGCGGCTGGTGATCACGCCGATCGATGAGGCGGACCCGAGCCCTGCCGGAAAGGATGGATTTCCCGATGTCGATTGCGGCACCGGGCAACAGCGGCAACCGTCGATGATGGCGGAGGAGGCGTAATGAACTACGACGCATCGAATCAACACCCCGACAACGTGCCGGACGATTTCGACTATTACGACGTCGGCGAACTGGCGGCCAAATCCGTGCTCGTACTGAAGCTCAACGCATTGATGGCGTCGCGCGGCCTGACCGAGGAAGAGGCGGCGGCGCTCGCCGAAATGGCACGGCCGGTGGTCACGCCCGAGCAGCGCGAGCGGCTCCGGAACGTAACGCTGGATCAACTGATGCTGACGCTGGCGTCGTTCGGCCAGCATGTGGAGATCGTGGTGAAGCCGGCGGGGGAATTCGGGCCGGCGGGGATTACGGTTTCGGTCTGACTAAGGGCCCGCCGCTACGGGCCTTCACGTCCGGCGTCGCGATGCTTCAGCCGGACGTGCGCTGAAATACGACAGTCCGACGCGCTTGTCTGCAACGGACAGCACGAGAAAAGCAACCAATCGCAATGATCAACGGGATGGACAGTCAACCGATTCGAACCGATGCCGATTACGAGGCCGCACTGCAGGCGGTATCCGCGCTTGTCGAGTTTGATCCCGCGCCAGGCACACCGCAGGGCGAAGAACTGAAGGTTCTGGCGGACCTGATCGCACGCTACGAAGCGGAGCACTTCCCGATAGAAAAAGTGTGTGGCGGCCGGAAGCGCATCAGCGCTCGCATAAGGCAGCGTTAGGAGTAGGTGCTATCGAATTGCATAGCATGACTACGGCCGGGCCCAACGGCCGCCGCCGAAGCGGCTCCGGTGCCACACTCGATCAATTTAACGTGAACAACCGTTACAACCAATCGGACCAGGCTGATTCTCTTCGAGTCGTGCGCGGAGTGCAGCGAACTCATCCGCCATCTCGTCGTATGCCGCCTTGATGGCCGGATCGGCAAGCAGGCGCGCCGTGTCGGCCGCAGTATGCGGCACCGGAACATACCGATCTTCGTTTGCGCAAGAATCTGTCATCGTTGATTGCCTCCTTCGATTACCTGCGGACGATACCCGCAATGCTGTGCGAATGAAGCTCAAACAATAGCGGCCGTACGTGCTAAGCACAAAGAAAAAAGCCGCTGCCGTAGTCCACGGCAGCGGCTACCCCGGTGAATCACCCGATCCACCGTCTTCCCGATACACCCGCTTACTGCTGAATCGTCGCCTGCCCGGCCAGCTTGTCCACCAGCGCCGTCATCGCACGCTGCTGCGCCTGCGCTTCGAGCTGCTGACGCAGCACGTTCTTCGCCGCCTCGAAGGTCGGCACGACCGTCGCACGCTTCTCGTCGAGTTTCACGATCGCGAACGCGTTACCGACCCGGATCGGGCCCGCGACAGCACCCGGCTGCAGTGACGTAATCGCCTGCGCGAGCGGCAGCGGCAAACCACCCGTCTTCCCCTCGGCCACCGGCGTGCGCAACTCGACCCACTGCGCGACGCCGCCGTTCGGCGTCGTGTTGTACTTCTTCGCGACCGCGTCGAACGCCGCGCCCTGCTTCAGCTCCGCGACCAGCGCGTTCACTTCGGCCGGATCGGCCACGGCGATCACGTCCGCGCGATATTCGAACTGCGCGGCATTCGCTACGACGTCGTCGTAACGCGCCTTCACCTGCGCGTCGGTCACCGCTTGCGGGCGCAGGTTGTCGCGCAGGTAGAGATCCGTCGCCGCGACCGTGCGCGCCCGCATCACGACGCGATTCACTTCGGGGCGGCTACCGTAGTTGGCCTTTTCCGCCGCCTGCTCGACCAGGTGCTGGGCGATCAGCTCGCGCTTGGCCTGCGCGCGCAATTCGGGCGTGGCGGCCTGCCCGGTGGCTTCGATCATGCTGTCCACGTCGCTGCGCGCGATGGGCGTGTCGTTGACGACCGCTTCGACGCCCGGCGGCAGCGGCGTTTCGGTTTTCGTGCCTGCGGCGCGTGCGACAGGGGCGCCGCAGGCGCACGCGAGTGCGATCAGGGTGGAAACAATGGAAATGTGATGCTTCTTCATGACGATTCCTTCATCGATGGAGGGAGGTGCCGCACGCGATGGCGGCCGTGTGGAGGTGCGGCAGCTTCACCGCGGACAACCGACCGGGTCGGTGCCTGACAGGCCGCGCGCGCGATCGCGTCACGACCAGACCTGAAGCGCGAGCCGGTCGAGCCGGCCGCGCGTTGCCGAGCAGAGTCACCGCCGTCTGCGAGGCACAGGTGACCGACGGAGGGAACGACAGAGATGAATGCCCTGCGCTCGCATGTGGCAGCGTTCTCCCAACCTGCGACCCGAACGGTGCAGATGCGACCGAGCCCACCGGTCGCCGCAAGGCATTCACCTCTCGCCATCCTGACCGGGCCGCGCCGGCAACGTCGCTCGTGCCGGCCTCGCGCGGAGAAAAATGCGCTGCCCGGTGAACGGGCAGCGCGTCCAACGAAGCGTGGCTTCGGATACGAGGTATCGGGCGCGTACCATGCAGATGCCCGACCTACGCATTGTCGAAGCGCATCCGGCATCCGCACAATCAGCCTGGTCCTATTCCGCACGACGTCACCGTTGAATCGTCGACGTCTCGCGCGCGTTCATCGTCACGGCGAGCGGCGGAAATGCAGCGACGCTGCGCATCGCGCCATAGAACTTGTTCATCGCAACGTCGATCCCGTAGTTCGGCAGCGTGCGGCCGAGCCCGTGGGAGAACAGCGTCTCCGGTCGCAGCGGAAAACAATGATCGAGCAGGAAGCGCGCACCAGCCGGCGAGATCGTGTACGCGCAGATCCCGTAGAACTCGAGCAGGTCCATCACGAGCACGGGCCCGCGATCGGTGCGGAAATCGTCGACGGCGTGCGCGAGCGCCGCTTCGTCGAAGCGCATCGTCACCGGCGTGCGGCTGTTGAAGATCGCGCCGCGCAGGATCGAATCGAAGTTGTAGCCCCATGCGACGAAGTCGTAACGGCCGGCATGCGCGGCGAGGAACTGCATCGCCGTTTCGTCGAAGTCCGGGCGGAAGATCGCGTCATCCTCGACGATCGTCACGAGTTCGCTGCCTGCGGCGATGTCGGTCCACAGGCGATGCGTGGTCATCGCGATGCCGATCGCGCCGCGCGTGTACGGCAACGCCGGCGCGAACAGGCCGCTTCGTGCGATATCGTCGTCCGACAGCGCCCGACCGTCGATCGCGTCGACGAATTCGAATGCGAGCGTCGGATTGTTCGCACGAAACGCGTCGCGCCGGCCACGCTCGCCTTGCAGCGAGATCACGCGAAGCGTCTTGCCGACGGACGGCGTATCGACGGCGCAAGCGCGTACAGGTGCGATGGTTGCGTCGCGAAGATCGGTAACGGGCGTCGACATCGTCACCACCCCGTCACGATCGAAATGCCGAACACGATGCCGACGACGATGCCGATCGTCCGTCCCTGCAACATCGGCTTCAACGCCGCCGGCTCGTAGAACGGATCGACCACATCGTTGCGGTTGCGCCATGCGGTCACGAGCGGCGGCACGAGCAGCAGCATCGCCATCAGCAACGCGGTCGCCATCGTCACGACCATGCCGCTCGACGACCAGCGCGTGCCGAACTCGACCGCCACGTGGACCATCCCGACCGTGGCCGCGCTCGCGACCATCCCGATCACGGTGCCTTTCACCAGAAAATCTGCTGCGCTCATCGTCAGTACTCCCTGTCTGATAGTTGCCGAACGACGTCGGCCGGAATACTGCGTATTACAAAGATCGCTGCACGCGATCTCTATCAGACGAGTCTTATTGGCGAACGGCGAACCAAAAAATAGGACTGGGACTACAAACGCGACCGAACGGCGCGTTCGTTACCGGGGGATGCATCGCGGAGCCTCATCGATTCGGACTGGTCTTATTCAGTTGCCGGGTGCGGATCCATAAAGTGGACGTCAAGCCGGCGCCATGCTGCTTGTGTCCATGCGTGCAAGCCGCTGGCGCCCTCACGACGAACCCCGCCACCGGCCGCTGCCTCGAACGCGGCCGGCCCTCCGGAGCCCCGACATGCAGATCTCGCCTCACGACACGCCCACGCTCGCCGACACCGACGACACGATGCTCGCCACGCAGGCCGATGCCGCCTCGGTCGATGTCGATGACGATGCCGTCTCCACCGCCACACAAACGCTGATCGAGCGCGGCGAAGTCGAATTCGCCGCCCAACTGGCCGCCGCCCATTGGAAACTGCGTCCGGCGTCCCCGGCAGCGGCATTCAACTGCGGCTATGCGATGCAGATGGCGGGACGCCACGCGGATGCGATCGCGCCCTATCGCCGCACACTCGAGCTCGCGCCCGCGTGGCCGTCGCTGAAGAACAATCTCGCGCTCGCGATCCGGCTGACGGAAGGCGATCCCGATCTGGAATTCGCGCTCATCGAAGGTGCGCTCGACGACGATCCCGACGACGCACGCGCATGGACCAATGCGGTGATCACGCGCATCGACCGCTTCGATCTCGACGGCGCATTGCGCGCGGCCACCCGTGCGGTCGCGCTGGCGCCCGACAGCGCGCTGGCCGTGAACAACGCGGCGACGGCGATGAAGGAAGCGCAATGGTGGGGCCAGGCCCAAACGCATGCGCAACGCGCCGTCGAACTCGCGCCGCACAACCCGACGTATCGCCACAATCTGTCGCTGCTCCAGCTCGCGCGCGGCGATTTCGCGTCGGGCTGGCCCCATTACGAAGCGCGCTGGGAAGGCTCGGCCGAACTGCGCGGCAACCTGCCGATGTTTCCCGGGCCGCGCTGGCGCGGCGAATCGCTGAAGGGCAAGACACTGCTCGTGTGGGGCGAACAGGGCCTCGGCGACGCACTGCAGTTCTGCCGCTACGTGCCGCTGCTCGCGGAACGCGTGCATCGCGAAGGCGGCCGGATCGTGTGGAACGCGTTTCCGGTGCTGGGCGGCCTGTTCGGGCGCAGTCTGGCAACGCATGTCGACGTGTTCGACACCAGCACGCGCATCGAGGATCTGCCCGCGTTCGACGTCGAGCTGCCGCTGATGAGCATCCCCGGGATGCTCGGCCTCGACGGCGACGCGCTCGCCGCGACGGCGCCGTACCTCCACGCCGACGCGGCAGCCGTCGACGCGTGGCGCGCGGCGCTCGCGGGCGAAAAGCGGCTGAAGGTCGGCCTCGCGTGGACGGGCAGTCTGTCGCACCAGCGCAACCGCTTTCGCCGCGTGGGGCTCGAACGTTATGCCGACGCGTTCGACCCTCTGCAGCAGGACGTCGCGTTCTACTCGCTGCAACCGGGCGCGCAGCACGACATCGAAGCCGCCCGCGCGGCGGGTTTCGTCGTGAGCGACTGCACGCGCGAATGGCGCACGGTCGACGATACCGCCGCCTTCATCGGCGCACTCGATCTCGTGATCACCGTCTGCACGTCGGCCGCGCACCTGAGCGGCGCGCTCGGCCGGCGCACGTGGGTGCTGCTCGATGCGAACCCGCACTGGGTCTGGCAGCACGACCGCCGCGACAGCCCGTTCTACCCGAGCGCGTCGCTGTATCGGCAGACGACGTTCGCCGACTGGCAGCCGGTCATGGACGCGGTCGCCGCCGATCTTCGTCGGCTGGCCGGCTGACCGCCGCCACGCCGACAGGAGATTCGTCATGGATTACAACCTCTGCATCGTCCGCCCGTCGGGCTACGCGCATTCGGGCGCCTTCACGGAACTCGCCGAGGTGATCGCGTATGGGCTCGACGATCTCGGCCACGTCGTGCACGTCAACGAGAACGACATGATGCCGGATGCGCGGAACATCCTGATCGGCTGCCATCTCGCCGATCCACGCGCGACCGAGCACGTGCCGGCCGACACGATCGTCGTCAACACCGAGCAACTGCACGTCGACGAACAGCCGTGGAACGAGGCCATCTACCGCTGGGCGTCGCGATACGAAACCTGGGATTACAGCGCGCGCAATCTCGCGAAACTGCATAGCCTCGGCATCGGGCATGCGCGCTACCTGAAGCTCGGTTTCCATCCGAAGCTGCGTCGCATTCCGGATGACGTCGAGCAGGACATCGACGTGCTGTTCTACGGCACGATCGGCCCGCGCCGTGCGGCGATCCTCGAGGCGCTGCAGGCGCGCGGGCTGAACGTCGGGATCGTCAGCGGCGGCCTCTACGGCGCCGAGCGCGACGCCTTCATCGCGCGCGCGAAGGTCGTGCTGAACCTGCATCACTACGCGTCGCACATTTTCGAGGTGGTACGCGCGTTCTATCTGATGACGAACGGCAAGGCGATCGTCGGCGAGGTGTCGCCGACGACGTCGGTCGATCCCGATTACGCCACGCCAACGGCTTCCGTGCGGCGCCGTACGACGCGCTGGTGGAGGCGTGCGTCGAACTCGTCCGCGATCCCGCGCAACGCCGCCGGCTCGAAGCCGACGCGCTGGCGACGATCGGCCGCCATCCGCAGGCCCGGTCGCTCGCGCCGCTGCTGGCCGCACACGCGGTGGCGGCATGACGACGCCACGTCGCGAGCCGCCGTCGTCGGCGCCATCGCCACAGCGCGCCGACAGCGTGTGCTGGTCGCCTGTCCACAGGCGGTTTGACAATCCCTGACGCCATCGGGAACGAGTCCTAACCCGTTGACGCGCAGTCCGATCGAAGTGCCCTTCCTGATCGCCCGCAGTCCGATGGTCTCGCCCCGTCATCGCTCCTAGACTCGCCGTACTGCCCGAACGCACCGTGCAACGCGCCGGGCAGCACCTCGCTCTGCGGAGCGTTGCACGAACGCGGACGCGCCGCCATTCCGGACGGTGCGCGACGGCAAGGATGGCGGATGAAATGAACAAGAAGCACGGGCCGCGCGGCGAGATCGTCGTCTGCATGGTCGATGTCGCGGCGATCGTCGCGATCGCGGTACTCACGCACCACGGTTCGCTGTGGAATCTCGACGCGCTCGCGATCGAATGGCTGCTGATCGGCGTGAGCGCGCTGCTCGCGGCGTTCCTGCTGCGCCTGGCGGGCATCGGCCTCGATGGCCGGCCGCGCCCCGCGACGCGCTATGCGGTCCGCACGCTCGCGCTGTGGCTCGTCGTGCAGGGTTTCGTGTTCCTGAAGATGATCGCGCTGACCACCGCGACCGTGATGATGCTGACGTGGTTCTTCGACTGGACGATCGAGGTCGGGATCGTACTCGTCGTATTCCGGGTCGCACTGAGCATCGCGCGCCGGCGCAGCCTGCGCGTGCCGGCGACACCCGCCCGCATCGCGGTCGTCGGCAGCGACGAGCGCCTCGCGCGGATCGTCGCGTCGCTCGATGCGGCCGGCGATACGCGCTACCGGCTCGTCAGCGCGTATTGCACGGCCGGCCGCGCGACGACGCTCGCCGGCGACGCGCTCGTCACGACCGATCTCGCCTCGTTCGCCGTGTGTGCGCGCCGCCAGCGCGCGGACGAAGTGTGGATCGCGCTGCCGCTCGCGGAAGACGCCGCGATCACGCGCGTGATCGACGAATTCCGCAGCGACTTCGTCGAGCTGCGCCTGATGCCCGACGTGAGCCGGCACGCGCTGTTCGGCAGCCAGGTCGACGAAATCCTCGGCGAGCCGGCGATCTCGCTCGCCGCGCCGCCGCTGTCGCGCGGCGCGCTGTGCGTGAAGGCCGTCTTCGATCGCGTGTTCGCGGCTGCCGTGTTGATCCTGCTGATGCCGCTGCTGCTCGTCATCGCCGTGGCGATCAAGCTGAGTTCGCCGGGCCCGGTGATGTTTACGCAGAAACGGCGCGGCGGCGACGGCCGCACGTTCGACATCTACAAGTTCCGCACGATGCGCGTGCATGTCGAACAACCGGGCATGGTCGAGCAGGCGACCCGCAACGACCCGCGCGTGACGAAGGTCGGTGCGTTCCTGCGCCGCACGAGCCTCGACGAACTGCCGCAGTTCATCAACGTGCTGTTCGGCGACATGTCGGTGGTCGGTCCGCGTCCGCACGCGGTGGAACACGACGCGCAGTACCGCACGCTCGTCGACGGCTACATCCACCGCTACCGGATCAAGCCGGGCATCACCGGCTGGGCGCAGGTCAACGGACTGCGCGGCGCGACCGAACAGCTCGAAAGCATGCAGTCGCGCGTCGAGTACGACCTGTACTACCTGCGCAACTGGTCGTTCGCGCTCGACCTGCGAATAATCGGCGCGACGGTGCTGAAAGGGATCGTGCATCCCAACGCGTACTGAACGGCGCATGCCGTTCGGCGCCGCGGCATCGCCGCCGCGGCTGCTTCGATTGACCCGGCGGCCCCTGCTTCGGCAGCCCGCTCCCGCGCCGCCGTCTCCGGCGCGCGGCGCAACTGGAAGGAACTCATGACACCCTCGATCGCATCGGCGGCCGCGCGCCGCCACGGTGCGCTCGCGCTCGTCCTGACGGCCTGCGTAGCGCTGTCAGGATGCGCGTTCGCACCCGGCATGAAGATGAACACGTCGTATCTCGGCTGGCTCGCCGACGCGCCGGATGACGGCGCGCCCGCGCCGGCCGCGGCCGACTCGCGCGTGGCCGAAGCACGCGCCGCGGCCGCGTCGACCACGGCCGGCACGCCGGTTCGCGCGCCGCT